>CAYWDW010000609.1:0-3977 GCA_964457105.1 uncultured Heliobacteriaceae bacterium | reverse complement strand
CATTGTTGTGCTGACCATGCAATAACTTCGCTCTTTGTTTCCTGACTCATTCTCCGTTTTTACCACACTCCAAAAATGTGGGTAATGACAAGGCTTTATTCTGCCGCCCGCCTTCGCGGGCCAGGATCCGACCTACGCATTTCGCGCTAAAGTTTGGGTAATGACAGGAATTCAATACTGCCCGAAAGCTGAAGCGCTTCCTCCCGGTTTTCATTTTTTTCTGGAACAGACCGTGGACTGGCTATTTCAGGGTGTTGCAAGCAGTGCCCCGAGAAACAGACCGGCTCGGCCTGTTAATTCAGCGAGTTCCGGCACCAGAGTCTGAAGATTGTTGATCCTGCCACCACATCCCCGGATCTTTTCAGGGAGAAAATGATGAAGATGTTGAAGTATGCGCGAGCATTCGTCGTGCTGACCGTCGTGTTGTTTTGTGCCACCAGCGGCCTGGCGGCAACGCAGTCCTGCGTCAGTTCTCCGGTCATCACCAGCAATCCGGCTGATCGCACCACCTTTGTCGGCGCGAATGTGACGCTGACGGCAACGGCCAGCGGCAACCCGACGCCCGATGTGCGCTGGCAGCTCAGTACGGACGGGCTGCATTTCAACGGCATCGTCGGCGCCTCCGGCACCAGCCTGCTGCTCCCCAGGGTCCAGATGGCGATGAATGGCTATAAATACCGCGCCGTCTTCTTCAACAACTGCGGGATCGTTTACAGCGACATCGCCACCCTCACGGTCAGCCCGGCAGCTACGAAAATGACCATTGCGGCGCTGACCGACACGACGACTTACGGTCAGTCTGCTTCATTTTCTGCCAACGTGCTGAACGGCATTATCCCCGTCACCGAAGGCACAGTCACCTTCATGGACGGCGCGCAGGCGCTGGGCAGCGCCCCGCTCAACAGCAGCGGGTACGCGGTCTTCAGCACCTCCAGCCCTGGCGCGGGGACGCACCAGATCACTGCCGTTTACAACGGCACGGACAGTTATCTGCCCTCGACAACCGGCGCTCCGGCTGTGCTGACCGTCACCCCGGCCACGCTGACCGTGACCTTCAATGAGGCCTCAAAACTTTACGGCGCGGCGCTGCCCGGCTTCACCGTCAGGTATTCCGGGTTCGTCAATGGCGACACGGCCAGCGCGGTTTCCGGCGTGCCGGGTTTTGTGACGACCGCCAGTGCGAGCAGCCCGACCGGTGTCTATCCGGTCACGCTGACCGCCGGAACGCTGGCTGCCGCCAGTTATAACTTCAACTTCGTCGGCGGTTCGCTCACAGTAACGAAAGCTATGCTGACCGTGAAGGCTGACAATCAGGCGCGGACTTACGGCGCGACCAATCCAGCACTTACCTATTCAGTCAGCGGCTTCGTCAACGGCGACACGGCCAGCATCGTCAGCGGAACACCAGCGCTGACGACAACGGCTACTCCCGGCAGCCCTGCCGGAACCTATCCGATCAGCGTTGATGCCAGCGGCCTGAGCGCTGCGAATTACAGCTTTACGACCAGCAACGCCACCTTAACTGTGGCTAAAGCTGCGCTGACCATCAGGGCCGCAGATGCTACCCGCACTTATGGCGCGCCCAACCCTGAGTTCACTTACACAATCAGCGGCTTCGTCAACGGCGACACGGCCAGCATCGTCAGCGGAACACCAGCGCTGACGACAACGGCTACTCCCGGCAGCCCTGCCGGAACCTATCCGATCAGCGTTGATCTCAGCCGCCTGAGCGCGACCAATTACAGCTTAACGACCGGCAATGGTACACTGACAGTGACAAAAGCCCTGCTGACCGTGAAGGCTGACAATCAGACGCGGACTTACGGCACGGCCAATCCAACACTTACCTATTCAGTCAGCGGCTTTGTTAATGGCGACACGGCCAGCGTGATTAGTGGAACCCCGGCGCTCGCTACAACGGCCACGACAAGCAGCCCTGCCGGAACCTACCCGATCAGCGTCAGCGTCAGCGGCCTGAGCGCCGCCAATTACAGCTTCACGACCAGCAATGGCACGCTGACTGTGACGAAAGCTATGCTGACCGTGAAGGCTGACAATCAGACGCGGACTTACGGCACGGCCAATCCAACACTTACCTATTCAGTCAGCGGCTTTGTTAATGGCGACACGGCCAGCGTGATGAGCGGCGCGCCTGCGCTCTCGACCAGCGCCACGACGGGCAGCGCCGTCGGGACCTATGCCATCACCGCCAGTGTCGGCAGCCTCACCGCGACCAGTTACAGCTTCACGACCAGCAACGGGACGCTGACGATCAATAAAGCCGCGCTGTCAGTCAAAGCTGATGACAAATCAAAAGTCTTCGGCGCGTCGTTACCGGCGTTCACGGTCACTTATGCAGGCTTCGTCAACGGCGAAACCGCTGCCGTCCTGAGCGGCACCTTGAATGTGTCAACGGCGGCGACGGCGAACAGCCCGGCAGGCGCTTATCCGATCACCGCAGGCGGTCTTTCCGCGACCAATTACAACGTCAGTTTTGCGAGCGGCGCGCTGACCGTCACGGCAGCCGGTTCGTCCCCCGTGCTGACCGCGAACAATAACCCTGCGTTGTGGGGGCAGGCGGTGACGCTGACGGCGACCCTCGGCAAAGCGACGCCTGATGCCGCCGTGCCGACCGGCACAGTGACTTTCACAAGCGGCTCAACCGCCATCGGCACAGGTTCGTTGAATGGTTCAGGCCAGGCGACGCTGACGCTCTCGAACTTTGCTGTTGGTGCGCATCAGCTCACGGCTGAATACGGCGGTGACAATAATTACTCAGCCGCCGCGTCGGCAGCGCTGACGCTGACGGTCAACAAGGCCACTACGACCACGACGCTGGTCAGTTCGGCCAGTCCGGTCACGATCAATCAGCCGGTCACATTCACGGCGACGGTCAGCAGCGCCGCCGGAACGCCTTCAGGCATTGTCGAATTCTTTGACGGCGAGGTTTCGCTTGGCACCGCGTCGCTCAGCAACGGTGCGGCCCTGGTGACGACTTCAACGCTGATTGCCGGAGATCATTCGATCCGCGCAGCCTACAACGGCGACGCCACTTTTGCGGGCAGTTCATCTGCCGCGCTGGCGCAAACCGTCAACCCGGCCTGCACGTGGACGCTGTCAACGACCAGCATTCTGGCCGAGGTCGGCAGCGGCGCTTATTCAGTCAACATGATCGCGCGCAGCGATTGCGCGTGGACGGCGGCCAGCAACGCGCCCTGGCTGACGATCAGCAGCGGGCAAAGCGGCAGCGGCGACGGCGCCGTCAGCCTGACCGTTGAGCCGCTCGGCAATCTCGCCTCGCGCACCGGCACGCTGACCATCGCCGGGCAGACCGTGACGGTCACGCAGTCGAGAAGTTTCACGGCGGTGTCGGCTGCCGGGTATGAAGGCGGAGTGATTGCGAACGAGCAGATGATGGCCGGCTTCGGCCCTGGCATTTCACCGGTGACGGTGGCGGCGACTTCCCTGCCGCTGACCGACACGCTCGGCGATGTCAAAGTCAGAATCAAAGACAGCGCCGGAGTCGAACACCTGGCGAAGCTGCTGTTTGTCTCGCCGAATCAGATCAACTTCGTCGCGCCGGTCGGGATGGCCGATGGCTCGGCGCTGCTGACGGTTCTCAACGGCGAACTTGAAATCGCCTCCGGCGCAATCAATGTCACCAATGCCGCGCCGGGCCTGTTCGCCGCCAATTCCACAGGCCGGGGCGTGGCGGCGGCGCTCGCCCTGCGCGTCAGGGCTGACGGCACGCAGAGCTATGAACCGGTCGCGCAATTCGACACTGCACAAAATCAGTTCGTCGCGGTGCCGATTGACCTCGGCGCGGATCAGAATGCAGCGGCTGACGAAGTGTTTCTCGTCCTGTTCTGCACGGGCGTGCGCAATCGCACCAGTCAGAACAATGTCAGCGTGAAGCTTGGCGACATTGATGCCGAAGTGCTCTATGCCGGGGCGCAGCCGTCATTCGCCGGGCTTGA
>CAYWDW010000608.1:2073-3978 GCA_964457105.1 uncultured Heliobacteriaceae bacterium | reverse complement strand
GAGCGCAACAAGGAGCGCAACAAGGAGCGCAACAAGGAGCGCAACAAGGAGCGCAGGCGTCCCGCCTGCCTTCCGCAAAAGGCGCGTGATGAAACAAGCCGGGCAGCGCGACAACCCCGGAAGGCGGAAGAGCCTTATCCGCAGATCAGGCAGGCGGGACGCCTGCGCTCCTTGTTCGACGCCTGCGCTGTAGCCACGCTTGACACCATCTGAACCGCCCGTCAGGATGCGGGCAGCAAACAATCCCCGACATTGATGATTTATGACGGATTACGACGTGATGATTATTGGCGGCGGCCCGGCTGGCATCAGTTCTCTGCTCTGGTGTCATTCGCTGAACCTGCGCGCGCTGATGCTTGAACAAGCCAGTGAACCCGGCGGGCAGTTATTGCTGATGTATCATCCGGTGCCTGATTATCCGGGGCTGCTGCCAGCCAACGGGCGCGAGTTGCGCGATCATTTTGTGAATCACCTGCGGCACTTCAGTCTGGAATGGCAGACCGGATGCCGCGTTGAAGCGGTCAATGCGCAGCAGCACACGGTGACGTGTCACGGGCAGCAGTTCCGCGCCAGAGCTTTAATCATCGCCACCGGAGCGCGCAAACGACGCCTGGGTGTGCCAGGCGAACAGGAGCTGCAGGGCTTCAGCGGCAATGCCACGCGCGATCAGGCGTGGCTCGCCGGGCGCGAAGTCTGCGTTATTGGCGGCGGCGATTCGGCCTTTGATGACAGCCTGCTGCTGGCGCGCCTCTGCCCGCGTGTGACGATCATTCATCGCTCGGCGCAGTTTCGCGCGCGCCAGGCCTGGATTGACGAAGCTTTCAGACAGCCGCACATCAGCGTCATCACCGGCGCAGTGGTTCAGGAATTTACCGGAGACAAGGGCGCGGTGACAGGTGTGATCGTCACCGACCGGGCCACCGGCGCAACGCGCACAATTCCGGCGCAGGGTGTGGTCGTTCAGATTGGCATTGCCCCGAACACGGAATTTCTGGCCGGGCAGGTCAGCCTGGATGCTGACGGTTACATCAAAACTGACCAAAGACAGCGGACTTCGGTTACAATGACCTACGCGACCGGCGACGTGAGCAGGCCTGTCTGCCTGAGCGTCGCCACCGCGGTGGGACACGGGGCCATCGCGGCCAAGGATATTGCGGAACAGTTGCGCGCCTCCGGCAGGCGCAGGTGAAACGATCCGCACTAATCAATCCCTCAGCGCAAGGTGAAAGCAGTATGAAGCGAGCGCGAATTATTCTGTGCGGCAGTCTGTGGCTGCTGCTGTCGTTGACGGTCTCAGCCCAGCGTCCCTTTACCACTCAGATTGCGGCGCTCTCCTCGCAACCTGAGGCCGAAGAAAAAGTCAGAGAACTGAAAAGCCAGGGCCTCGATGCTTACTGGATTAAAAGCAATGTGCCGGGCGCGGGGGTGCGCTATCGCATTCGCATCGGGCGCTTCGCAACCCGCGCCGCCGCGCAGTCGCAGGGCGAAAAGCTGCGCCGCAGCGGACTGATCGAAAGCTTTTTCATCGCGGAATATGAAGCGCCGCCCAAAGCGGCTCAGCCATCCGTGCCGCCGGTCACTCGAACGCCGGCAGTCGCGGCTCAATCCGGCCCGGCCTCAAGACCGCGCCTCAGTGAATCAGCCGTCCTCCCGACTCCGAAACCCACGCCCAAACCGGCGTCGGCCACCATCAGCGAACAGGTCGCAATGTCACCGGCGGAGCTGAAAAATGATGAACTGCCTGGTGGCCCGGCAGCGTCCGAACCGGTTCCGGCCACGCTGCCCGGCAATTCCGTCAAAGCGGGCAAGCCTGCTGCCACAAAGCCTGGCAAGCCGGTCAATCCTGGTTTTCTGCGTTTTCAGGACCCGGCCATCGGCTATTCATTCGAGCATCCGGCTTCGTGG
>CAYWDW010000608.1:0-2063 GCA_964457105.1 uncultured Heliobacteriaceae bacterium | reverse complement strand
GGTCAGGCGCGGCCTGGAGCGAGGCGGAACGGATGGCGCAGAACGTGGATGGCGGCGCAGTCTTTCAGTCACAGGAGGACAATGCCTTTCTCAATGTCATCTGGAACCGGCTGCCCGGCGCGAATGACCCAAAGAAATATGAAAACACGCGGCTCGTGGACACGATTGTCAAAAGCATGAGCGCCGGCGCCGACACGCTCAACGAATTGTCGCGCGAGGTTGAAGACGAAGACGGACAGATCAGAACCCGGCTCGAACTGAACGCGCTGTTCCGCAACCCGCAGACGGCAGCGCCGCTGAACTTTCTGGGCAAGGCGGTCATCACGCGCTGTCAGCAGGGCATTCTGCTGGTCGTCGTCTTTTATTCGCAGGATGCGCGAGCCGAAGCCGCCCTCAACGCTGAACGCCTGATCCGCAGTGTGCGCGCGCCGCAGTGATCTGTCAGGGGTGTACGAAGTCAAAGTTGTAACCTGGCAGTGAAACAGTCTCGCAAATCGCCCTGAAAGGGCGGCATTCAATAGCCGGGGGCAACGCCCCCGGAACCCCGCGCACAATCCCCGGCCCTGACAGGGCCGCAGTTGAAATCGGGTGCGGCCCTGTCAGGGCCGGGCCAAACCCTGACTCTTTCCGGGGGCGTTGCCCCCGGCTATTGAATGCCGCCCTTTCAGGGCGAAGACCATTTCAACTTTGACTTCGTACACCCATCTGCCAGGTTCTGATTGAACCGCAGCGGAAAATTATTGTAGACTGCCCGCCGTCAGCGGGTTTTCCTCACCTTCAGCCTTACTCTCAGCAGAAAGCCCGGCACACCTGACATCGTCGTGACAGTCGGTTGTTCCTCAGCCTGAAAAACTGACTGGTTCCCTGTTGCTTTTCGCTCACTGGAAGACTCAACGGAGTTGCCTGCTTCTGCCCCGTCAGGCCGAAGCCTCAGCCGGATCACTTCATCCACTACAGGAAGGAACCACTATGAAAACCGCCCCGGTTCATCTTTTGCTGGCGGCCATCGTCCTGTCGGCGATGGCGGTCACTGTTCACCATTTCACCGTTTCCGCTTCGGGTGTGGCCGTCAGCCTGGCGACACTCGGCACAGCTTACACGCAGAATTTCGATGCGCTGGCGAGCGCGGGAACTTCAGCCGCGGTGCCTGCGGGCTGGGCCTTCAGCGAATCAGGCAGCGGCGGCAATGCCACCTACACCGCAGGCAGCGGGTCGGGCAGCACCGGCGACACTTACAGTTTCGGCGCAGCGGGCAACACCGAGCGCGCGTTCGGCGGGTTGCAAAGCAGCAGCGTGAATCCCGTCATCGGCGCGTGCTTCAAAAACGACACGGGCAAGACGATCACGAAACTGGCGATCTCATACACGGGCGAGCAGTGGCGACTTGGCTCGGCAGGCCGCGCGGACCGGCTGGATTTTCAGTACAGCGTCAATGCCACGAGCCTGACGACCGGAACGTGGACCGATGCCGACGCGCTTGATTTTGCGACCCCGAACACCACGACAACCGGCGCAAAGGATGGCAATGCGGCCCCGAATCGCGCGAGCCTCAGCGCCGAACTGACGGGCCTCAGCATTGCCGCAGGCGCGACGTTTTTTATTCGCTGGACTGACTTCAATGCTTCGGGTTCGGATGACGGCCTGGCGATTGATGACTTTTCCATCACGCCTTTCACCACGCCGACGCTGACGATCAGCGATGTCACCGTCACCGAAGGCAGCGGCGCAGGTCAGGTCGTTTTTGACGTGACGCTGTCAGAATTTTTCGGGCAGGTCGTCCAGGTTGATTACGCCACCGCCAACGGTTCGGCCACTTCCGGCAGCGATTACGCCGCCACGAGCGGCACGCTCACTTTTGATCCGGCAAACAGCCTCACCACGCAGCAGGTCAGCGTGCCGCTCAGCGGCGACTGTCTGATCGAAGGCGATGAAACTTTCAACGTCAATCTGTCGAATGCCGTCAACGGTTCGATTATCAAATCCGTCGGCGTCGGCACGATGCTCAACGATGATCTGCCCGGCACACTGCAACTGAGCGCGGCCACTTTCAGCGTCGGTGAAAA
>CAYWDW010000607.1:0-3979 GCA_964457105.1 uncultured Heliobacteriaceae bacterium | reverse complement strand
GACTCTCAACCCGTCAATTCAGGAGTAACAACCATGCCGGGCGCGGGCGGCCTGTCGGCTTTAGTGCAATGGCATTAAGTTAAGCAGAAGAGAGATAACGGAACAGACGGAAATCACAGAACACACGGACAGACCAGTGCTGAAGCTGCCTGGTTTCGTCTGTTCCGTTCATTCCGTTTGTTCCGTCATCTCTCTTCCGGTTTGTTCTCTCGCTTAACTTAATGCCATTGGGCTTTAGTGAAGATTCACCAAAGCCAATATTGACCGGCCTCGGCGCGATGTGTCGGGCACGATAGTTGCACCATCTGAAGGTGAAAAGAGAAGAAGAGGAAGGGAGGAAATGGCGATGAAAGCGATGACTAAAATCCTGTCGGCAGCCGCGCTGCTGGTCGCGATGACCGGGACGGCTGTCTCTGCGCAGGGGCTGTTGCACGAACGTGTCAACTATTCAATCAACGTCCCTTATGCTTTGCGAATGGGTGAATATCTGCTGCCTGCGGGCAACTATGTGCTTTATCAGATAGACCAGAACAACGCGAATCTGTTTGGTCTTTATCAGGGCAATCTGATGCATCCGCCGATTGCGCTTGTGCAGACGGTGCGCATTGATTTCGCCTCGAAAGGCTGGCCGGAAAAGACGAAGCTGCTGATCAACCATGATGAAGAAACTGCCGGGCCGGACGCTGCCCCGGTGCTGCGCGGCTGGACGATTCCAGGGATGGACGGCTGGGAGATCATCGGAGTGGTGCAATCCAGACGCGGCGTGCTCACTCATGTGGGATAACTTTGAGCAGACTGCTGACACAGGAAAGCGGGCCATTACCGGCCCGCTTTTTTATTGCTGAGTCAGCACCGACAGCGGCAAAGTCGTCATCAGCTTCCTGGCCATCGCTCTTTTGATTCAGGCGCTGAGTTTGGTCATCAGGCTCAGAGGTTCGCCCCCGAATCAGACACCGTAAAATCATCGGCACAGAAGCGTTGCCCGGAAAACAGGACCAGCGGGGTGAGAACCAGCGATTTCGCTCAGGAAAAAATCGCGCGTGACGATAAGAGAGTCAGGTATTGTTGTACTGCCATCGGGGCCGTCAGTTCGAGCGGCCCCTGCTTTTTCCGCATCCGCACTACAGATCACTGATGTCAGCTTCAGCCGATTGCAGCGCGGCTTCAATTTCCTGGAGCCGGGTCAACGCCTGCCATGTGCCGAACCGGTAAACTTTCGGCTGGCGCAGCCCGTTGAGATCGGAAGGCCGCGTCAGCCAGAAGGCCTGGCCCGGCGACAGTTTGAGCAACTGTCGCGCTGCGGTGTACTGACTGCTGCTGCCGGCCAGAATGAATACTGCGCCGGTTCGATCAATGTTTTTCATGGTCTGGAATCTTTCACAATAAATCCGGGGGTGTCGTGTTCCTGGGCGGCGACCTGTTCAAGACAGGCGCGGCACAGACAGTGCTGATAATGCTGCGACAACTGACGCCGGGCTGTTTCACTCAGCCGGACCTGACTGCACCAGCAGGCTGCTGCCGCTGCGCCGCAGTGAAAAGGCTGCTGACAGGCGGCACAAACTGACGGCTGACTTTCGGGCATTTCAAATTCCCAGTTGGACCAGCGTATCAATGACCCGGCCCATCATCATCGTGGCTTCCGGGTGCGTCGCTTCGAGGCGCAGCGCCGCGTCTTCAAGCCGGTGCCTCAGTCCGGGCGGGCCGGTTAATGCGGCGCTGTCGCTCTGATCGAGCAGCGCCTGGATGGCATTGGCCAGTTGTCGCAGCAGTTCGTGCTTTTCCGCCTCAGGCAATTCGGCGCGCTGCAATTCATGGTGCAGTTCGGTCAGTCGTTCGAGGAGTTGTTTTCTGTCCATAGAATTCATCATTAAGCCGGGGGTTTCTGAAGTTGCTGTCTCAGGTCTTATACCCCCCACGAAAATGGCTGTCAACGCAGGCGATTTTGACGCATGGCCGCGTGACAGTGAAGGCCGGTCGAAGCGGGCAGGCGGGGATGTGCGAAGCGGGACGGGAAGGCTTTGATGAAAGCGGATTTTACCGATGCGGCGGGCGCGTGGGTTGTCTGTGGCGGTCACCGGACAGTCCTTGTCCGGGTGCCAGGCGAATCCTGCCGCTGAGTTCGCGGGCACGGGCCAGATCGGCTTCGGCTTCAGCCGCTTTGCCGAGCTTCAGCCAGGCAGCGCTGCGATGCAGATAAACATCAGTCAGTTCAGGATTGAGTTGAAGCGCCTGAGCATAATCAGCCATGGCTCCGGTCAGATCGCCGCTCGCCGCTCTGGCCTGTCCGCGATCCGCCCACACCTGGGCCGCTTTCGGCTCAAGCTCAATGGCGCGATTCAGGTCAGTTATCGCTCGCTCAGGTTCACCCTTCAGCAGCCTGACCCGTCCGCGATTGTGCCAGGCCGGAGCGTTGTCAGCATCAAGCGACACGGCGCGGTCGAAATCTTCGAGCGCGCCCTTCAGGTCGCCTCTGGTCAGGCGAATATTCCCGCGATTGCCCCAGGCATTTGACATTCGCGGATTGAGCCGGAGCGCCTGACTGACATCGCTCAGCGCCGCCTCAAACTGATTCATCTGATAGTGCAGTCCGGCGCGATTGCACCAGGCTTCGACATTGCGCCGGTCAAGCCTGATGGCTTCGGTAAAGTCAGCCAGCGCGCCTGACAGATCGTTCATCCGCTCGCGCACTACGCCGCGATTGGTAAAGGCGTCAGAGTGTCGCGGGCTGAGTTCGATTACTTTGTCGAAATCCGAGAGTGCGGCTTTCAGTTCACCCTGTTCGGTCAGCAGGACGCCGCGATTGAGCAGCGCTTCGATGTGTCGCGGACTGAGTTGCAGGACTTTTTGATAATCCGTGAGCGCGCCTGCCTGATCGCCATGGCGATAACGCGCCAGCCCGCGATTGTAATAAGCCGTCGCCAGACCGGGATCAAACGCAATAGCCAGATCGAAATCGGCAATGGCGCGGGCGAATTCACCCTTTTCAAGCCAGCGGCTGCCGCGTTCGACATAAGACAGAGCTGAATCAGCACGCGACGATTGCGCGGCTGACCGGCAGGGCGTCAACAACGTGGCGCACAGCACGACACCGATGAATGCAGCTTGTAACATTGCATCCTCCTTTCAATCAGCGCGGCCCCTTGAAATCGCCTGTTCGGCTGGTGGCTGACGGGACCACCGGCAGCTCAGGCAGGGTGTGAGGGGCCGGGTCGCGGCCTGTCGCGGTTCCCCCAATCAGCCTGTTTGCGATGGCACGACAGCACCGCATCCCGGCCAGTCACACCTGCCCCGGCCACCGAGTGCGAGCCGCGGAATGACAGACTTTGCACAGGTCAACCTGGCTTGTTCAGCCCGCGTTCACCGGTCCATCATCCCGCTGCCTTTGCACTCACCAGATTTCAACTGAAACCATTCTGCGGCGTTGCTGACTCAGGCTAGTGAGCCGCTACAGCGCAGGCTGGGCACAGTCCTTCCTCCGGTGGCATGAGGAAAATCAGGCCTGAATCGCCTCAGTTCCCTCTGTTGTCTAATGCGCTAAAAGGTGGGCAAAACTGCCTTCCGTCGCACATTTTTTTTTCGGTTCTCCCCAGGCAAAGACTCCGTCGGCTTCATCAACACCTCAGGAGTCAGGCGATGGACGATCAGCGAGGGCAGGCAGTCGCACGATTTTTCAATACGGCACTGGAAATGACTGAAAGCAGGCGCGCCGCTTATCTTAATGTTGCGTGCTGCGACGATGAGGTGTTGCGGCACGCAGTGGAATCATTGCTGGTGCCTGACGGCGGCGTTTCGGCTGAGGGGCAGCCTTACTTCGTCAGGGGATATATCGAAGCGCGTAACCGCCCGCGACAAGGCGGCAAACATTGCGCTTCTTCGCCAGGCTGAGTGTGGAAGAGATGGCGGCAGTGCCGAAGGTTTCTGGCACCACCGTGATGCGCGAATGGCTGTTGGCCAGGGCCTGGCTCCGCTGTGAACTGAG
>CAYWDW010000606.1:0-3985 GCA_964457105.1 uncultured Heliobacteriaceae bacterium | reverse complement strand
TCCAGCCACTTTAATTCCATCCGGCCTGGTCTTACGACATTTCACAGCATCTGGCACGCAACTGGCTATAAAGACCTCGCACCGGCGTTCGCGCAGATCAGGATGCTGACCTGAATTTATGAATCATTTGACAGGCAATTCATCTCCGAGACAGACGCGGCAGCAATCCCGTGTCCTCATCACGCTGTCTGGAATGGCCATTCTCATCGGAGCCATGGTCGGAATCATCTTTCGACCGACCCTGATTTTCAGCGTGTCTGCCTGCCTGCTGGTGATTCCCATCCTCGCGCTGACGTGGCTGATTTACAAAGGCAATCTCGAAAAGATCGCAGCTTCGCAACGGCACGCCGACGAAATGGCGAAACTGCATCTGGAAACCATCGAAGCCCTTGCCACCGCCATTGACGCCAGGGATCAGACCACGCACGAACACGTGCGCCGCGTACAGATTTATGCCGAAAGCACGGCGCGCCTCTTCGGCCTGTCAGAAGCCGAAATTCAGGCGCTGCGCGCGGGCGCGCTGCTGCACGACATTGGCAAGCTCGCCGTGCCCGATCACATTCTCAACAAGCCGGGCCGCCTGACGCCGGGCGAGTTCGAGAAGATGAAGATTCACACCATCGTCGGCGCTGAAATCCTGAGCCGCGTCAACTTCCCTTATCCGGTCGTGCCTCTCGTGCGTTCGCATCACGAACGCTGGGATGGCAAGGGCTACCCGGACGAACTCAAGGGTGATGCGATTCCGATTACCGCGCGTATTCTGACGGTTGTTGACTGCTTTGACGCCGTGCGTGAAGACCGCCCGTACCGGCGCGGCCTGACGCGTGAACAAGCCATCAACATGCTGCTTGAAGGCAGCGAAACACAGTTCGATCCGCGCGTCGTCAACGCTTTCATCGAACACCTGCCGCAGTTTGAAGCCGAGGTTGCCGAAATCCTCGCGGCTGAAACCGTCGCCCAGGTCAGGCGCGAAAAGATTGACTGGAATGATCCGAACGTTCACGAAAAATTTCTGCGCGGCAACACGGCTGCGCCCTCGGCGGGTTACGCCACTGAACCGACGACCGGCAAACCGGCGGCTTATCTCGATCAGATCAGATCAGCGCAGGCCGAAGGCACCGTCCTCTTTGAACTCGCGCGCAGCCTGAGCAGCACACTTGAACCGGCCCGGATCACTGAGGTGTTGCACGACCGGCTGAGTCCGCTGATCCCGTTCGACACCTGCGCGCTGTTCATCAGTCAGACCTCTGACCTGAGCGCCACGGCACGTTACGTCGCTGGCAGGAATGCCGAACTGCTCAGGGGCAGCCGCATTGCGCACGGCGACGGCGTGACCGGTTTTGTGCTGGCGCAGCGGCGCATCTTTGCGAATACCGATCCGGGCCTTGATTTTCTGGAACTCAGGCTGAAGATGCCGGATCAGTATCAGAACGTCATTGCCTGCCCGCTGCTGCGCGGCGAAGAACTGACTGGCGTGCTGACGCTCTATTCGCTCAGCGCCGGGCAATACACGCTCGATCATCTTCGGCTGCTTGAAACCGTGTCGGCGACCGTCAGCGATGCGGTCAGCAATGCGCTCGAACACACGCAGCCCGCAGACAATTCAACCACCGATCTGCTGACGGGCCTGCCGAATGCGCGGCTGCTTGAAATTATCTTCAGCAAGGAAGTGCATCGCGCGGAACGCTACGGTTATCCGCTGATGCTGCTCGCGCTCGATGTGGACGGCTTCCGGCGTTTCAATGATGAATACGGACACGCGACCGGCGACCGGCTGTTGCGCGAACTCGCCACCCTGTTGTCCGCCGAATTTCGCGCTGGTGACACCTTGGCGCGTTTTGCCGGAGATCAGTTCGTCGTGCTGCTGCACCGCCTGACGCCGGATCTGATTGACGATCTGATGGCCCGAATCAGCAGGACGCTGCAGGGCTGGCGCTTCGCGGTTGATTCGGCCCAAAGGATCAGCATCAGCCTGACAATGAGTTATGCCATTTACGGCGCGGACGGGCGCACGATGCCGGACCTGATGCAGGCCGCCGATGAGCAGCGGCGCGAAGCGAAAGCAGCGCGGCTGAACGTGGCCGGAAGCCCGGCCAGCAACCTGAGATTTTTTCCGGGCATCAGACGCGAAGCGGCAGGTCAGGGCGGCTGACCGGCGCTGAAGGATTTTCCCCGAACGAGTTACCACCACCGAAGAAGCACAGTCACGGGTGGACTGCTGAAAGTGAAAACTTCCGGCAGCCACCCGTCGCTGTTTCTGCATCAGGACATTCAGCCAGGATTGACCGGCTTGGATGACGCTGTTCATCAGGTCAGGCCCGTCTTTCTTTCGTTCCCGCATTTGTGGCGTTTTGTCGCGCTGCCTATAATTGCGGCGAGACAACCGGCCCGGAGATTCCGACCATGAACGATCCACCGCCCGCGTCTGCTGAAGTGGCCGCTGTGGCAGAAGCCAATGACCGCTTTTATCGCGCGCTGGAAGCCGCTGACCTCGCGGCCATGGAGTCGCTCTGGTTACAGACTGACTGGGTCAGGTGCGTGCATCCGGGCTGGGAACTGCTGGCCGGATGGCCGCAGGTGCGCGAAAGCTGGGCGCGGATTTTTCAGCATTCACGCGGGCTGCGCGTGATGCCGGGCGATGTGGCCATTCGCCTCGCGGGCGATTTCGCGTGGGTCAGTTGTACTGAGCATCTGATGATCTTTGATGAAAACTCAGCCGCGCCGGTTTCAGTGATGACGACGGCTACCAATCTTTTTCAGCGCGTCGGCGGCGAATGGCGGATGGTGCTGCACCACGCCTCGCCGGTGCCGACGGTCATCCCGGTCAACGAAAGCGAGACGGTACAGTGATGAATGTGTGTGAGGTGTTCGCCGCGGCGCGCTTTGCGCCGGACAAGATGCAGAAGACCAGCCTGTTTGAGACGCCGAATTTTTTCTGCGATGTGTACGGCCTCGAACCCGGACAGCAGCAGAAAGCGCACACGCACGCCGGAGCCGACAAGCTCTAGTACGTGCTGGAAGGTCGCGGCCTGTTTCTGATCGGCGACGAAGAACGCGAACTGAGCCGTCATCAGATCGTGCTGGCTCCCGCCGACACGCCGCACGGTGTGCGCAACACGAGTGACGCGCGCCTGACGCTGCTGGTCGTGATGTCGCCCAATCCAAACCTGAAAAGCTGACCGCAGACCACCAACCACTAACCACTGATCGGGATTGGGCGACGGTTTTCGTCTACGGCAACGTAAACGACTTCGGCTTCCATGACACGGACGCAGTCGCGGGGGTCGTCGTCGCGCTCGGCTTCGACGATGACGGCGACGGTGACTGAGGTGCGGCCAACTTTGATGGTGCGCGTGTAAAAGCTGACCAGATCGCCGACGAAGACCGGGGCGATGAACTCGACGCCGCGCAAAGCGACGGTGACAAAATTGCGACTGGCATGACGGCGCGCTTCGATGTCTCCGGCCAGGTCGAGGTGACTGAGAATCACGCCGCCAAAGACGGTGCCGTGCTTGTTGGTGTCGCGCGGCAGCATTGTGACGCGAATGGCAGGTTCGCCGGACTTGTGCTGTGCTGACTCGGTGCTGGTCTGATTTTTCATTGCCCCGCTATGGTAGCGGAACCGGAAGTCGGCGGGCAATCAGAACGGACGCTGAGAAAGGCTGGCAGGACAGCCGGACGGATCAAAGTGCGGGCCGTTATTCGCTCGGTTCATCCTTGATTCTGACCGTCCAGACCGCAACCAGAAAGAGTGTGCAGATAATCATTCCCACGATAGGCATGTCAGTAAATCCTGATAACGAGTAACCGGGTGATCGGGGCACTGTGAAAGCGGCGCTGATCCTGCGGCGGAAATGTGGCGGAGCAGTTTGTCCCCGCTGATCTTCCTGTGCTGAAATGCCGACACAAGGAGTGACCGTGATGAATCAGTCAGCAGATCAGGCGGAGCTGAAAGCCCGCGCGCAGGAATTCTTTTCAAACCTTC
>CAYWDW010000605.1:0-3986 GCA_964457105.1 uncultured Heliobacteriaceae bacterium | reverse complement strand
GCACCGCTTTTTTATCTTTCGTCTGCCGGGCCTGATGCCGCTGCTGCTGGTGCTGGGCGGCTTTTTTCTGGTGCGTCATTATTTTCATCACGCTGATGATGGAAACCCGCCGGACTGGAAAGAACGGATTCAGCCGCCGTCAGTAATTCAGCAGCCTTATGACAGCGATTACATCCGCACTGAAACGCGCCGTTTCGGGCAGTGATTCGAAGCTGCCCGTGCGCCGCAAAAACAGATGGGCCTGATCCTCAAAATCATTGGAGTGCTGACAACGCTGGTGACTTCGGTGCTGCTGCTGATTGAGACGCTGCGGCGCGGAGTCCTGATTCTCGGCCTTGTTGTCGGCGCGCTGAAGGTGGCGCTGATCGTGATTTTTATCGGCCTCCTGCTCGGCGTGCTGTCCGTCCTGCTCACCTCACGAACATCATCTGAAAACAACCAGACAAGCTGAACGCCGCAGATCGTCACCTTCAGCGAAGGTCACAACCTGCGGCGTCAAGCGGGGCAAGTCTGAGGCGAAAGACCTGGCGGCTTTAAGAGACGGCCAATCTGCGCTTCCTTCCAGAAATGCGGGTTACGGGCGGCTCGCGTATTTGTCGTAAAGTTTCGAGTGGCGCGATGACAGATCAACCGGACGTCCGTTGATGAACATCTGCCTGACGTTCGTTTTGAATTCCAGCGGATCGCCATCCGTGACGATCAGGTTCGCCAGCTTGCCGGGTTCGATGCTGCCGATGAGTTTATCCACGCCGAAAATCTGCGCGGGATAAATGGTCACGGCTTTTAAGGCCTCATCTTTGGGCAACCCGAAAGCGGCGGCGGTCCCGGCCTGATAGGGCAGGTTGCGCACGTAGGCGGCATCACTGGTCTGGAAGGCGAATCTGACGCCGGCCTGATGCAGCTTTGCAGCGTGGGCGAAATACTGATCGTAATCAGCGTCTTCGCGGTTCGGGACTTCAGTGACCGGGCCGATGATGACCGGAACGTTTTTTTCCTTGAGCAGCGCGGCGACTTTCCAGGCGTCATCGGCGTCTCTGATGATTATTTTCAGTTTGTATTTGTCGGCCAGTTCAACGGCGCCCCTGATGTCGCGTTCGCTGCTCGCTGAAATCACGACCGGCAGTTCGCCTTTGATGACCGGGATCAGCGCTTCAAGCACAAAGTCGGTCGGACGCGCAGGCAGGCTCGGATCTTTCGCGCGTGCTTCCTTTGCCTGAGCGTAAGCTTTTGCGTCATCCAGTTTCTGGCGCAGCGCAGTCAACTGTCGCTCGCGCTGCTGCGCGAAATTCTGCACAGCGTCAGGCGGCAGAAAGGCGGCAAAGCGACCGGCGGCAGCGGCAGGCCACTGCATCGCCATCGCCGCCGAAGCCTTGAGCGCCATCTCCTTCCACGTCCAGCCGTCAAGGTTGATGAGCGCCGCCTGGCCTGACACGAGTCGCCCGGTCGGGGAGGTCAGCACGGTGGTGACGCCGTTGGCTCGCGCCACCGGAATCAGTTCGCTGCCCGGATTGACCGCGACAAGCGCCCTGATCTGCGGGTTGAAATCGCCGAGTTCGGTGGTGTCGCGCGTCTCCTGCACCGCGCCGACCTCGGTCAGGCCGAGCGTGGTGCCGCTGTCAATCAGGCCGGGATAGACCGACAGGCCACGCGCTTCGATGACTTTGGCATGGCCGGGCACGGCCACATTCGCACCCACTTCAGCGATTTTGCCGTCACGAATCAGCACCGTGCCGCGTTCGATGACGGCGCCGGTGACGGTGACAATCCTTGCATTGCGAATTGCATAAACCCCGGCGTTCTGTTGCGCGCTCGCCGACGGCAGCAGCAGCAGCGCCGAGAGCAGCGCGACCACGCCGACCGACAAGGCTCCGGGCAGATAACGAAGGTTGATTGTTCTGTTCATCATTGCATTCATTTCCTGAAAAAAGATTCGCTGTCAGGTCAGCCCTGGGCTGACAACCGGCAGACGCCGATGATTACTGATGATCGTGGTTGCGGCCTTTCGCGCCGGTGCCGTGATCAATCTCTTCTTCGGAGATGGTGGGCGGCAGCGCAGGCATCGGCTGTTGCGGCTGACCCTGACCGGCGTTCTTCTTTTCGCGTTCGATCAGTTCTTTTTTCTCTTTGGCCATCAGTTCGCGGCGGCGGGCGTCTTCCCTGCGGTCAAAGTAAACCGTGCCTTCGATCATCGTCACTTCGGGCCGCGCATAGATGCTGAACGGATGGCCGTTGAAGATCACGAGGTCTGCATCCTTGCCGACATCAATGCTGCCGACGCGGTGGTCAATCTTCAGTTGCTTTGCCGGATTGAGCGTGATGAAACGCAGCGCCTCTTCATCGCTCAGGTTGCCGTACTTGATCGTCTTGGCGGCTTCCTGATAAAGACGGCGGGCGAGGTCGTCGCTGTCAGAATTGATCGAAGTCAGAATGCCCTTGTGCGCCATAATCGCGGCATTGCCGGGAATGGCGTCAAAGGCTTCCATCTTGTAAGCCCACCAGTCGCTGAAGGTCGAACCACCAGCGCCGTGTGCGGCAATCTCTTTGGCCACTTTGTAACCTTCAAGGACGTGCTGAAACGTTGTGATCTTGAAGCCGAGTTCATCGGCGAGGCTGATGAGCATCAGAATTTCATCGGCGCGGTAGCAGTGTGAATGAATCGAAAGTTTGCCGCGCAGAATGTCTGAAATGGCGTCGAGTTTGAGATCGCGGCGCGGCGGCAGCGGGTTTTCGCCGCGTTTGACTGCCGCTTCGTAAGCGTCCCACCTGGCCATGTATTCTTTGGCCTGGACGAAGGCTTCACGGATCGTGAATTCAATGCCCATTCTCGTCGCCGGGTAACGCAGCGGGCGACCCGGCGCGGCAAAGGGATTGGCGTTATTGCCTGAGCGTTTCGGATTTTCGCCAAGCGCAAATTTGATCGTCCGCGGCATGTCAGGAAAGATCAGCTCTTCGGCAGGGCGTCCCCACTTCAGTTTGAGAATCACATTCTGACCGCCGATGGCATTGGCGCTGCCGTGCATCGGATGAATCGTCGTCGTGCCGCCTGCAAGCTGGCGATAGATGTTGATGTCGGTATCGTTGACGACATCGCGCATTCGCACCATTGCTGTGACCGACAGGCTCATTTCGTTGACATCATCGAGCGCCGTGTGGGAGTGGGCATCAATCAGGCCAGGCGTGACATACTGCCCGGTCGCGTCAATGACGCGTGCATTCGGCCCCGCCTGGACCTCGCTGTTTTTGCCAACCGCCGCGATTTTGCCGTCCCGAATCAGAATCGAGCCGTTTTCAATCGTGCCGTGCGAGGCCGTCATGATCGTGGCGTTTTTGATCAGCGTTTCAGGCGATTGCGCCAGGGCGACAACGCCGAACGCGATCATCAGAAAGAAGGAAAGAATCAGGTGCTGTTTCTTCATGGTGAAATTCCTTTGCTTACTGGCGCGGCGCGCGCGCGCCGCTGAATTCTGCGTCGTTGCCCATTACGGACATAGTGCCTTTGATCGAATTGCCGTCGAGCGTGCCTTTGGCTGTGACCGGCATTTCCTGATCCTGAACTCTGGCGGTGAAACTGAAGGTTACGTCATTGCCGCTGACGCGACCCGTAACCGGGAACGCGCCAAACGGCGTCGTGATGCTGCCATTCAGCACATTGCCATCCTGCGTGAAGGCCAGCGTGACCTGAATGGGGCCGTTGGGCGATTGCGCAGTGATGGCCCAGTTGCCTGCGGCTGAAACCAGGCTGGCCGGTGCGCCGCCAGCGCCGGGTCGGCCACCGGGACCGCCGCGACCTGCCGGGCCTGTCGGAGCAGGGGCTTTGACTTCGTACTGCCGACCGTCAACAAAAATATATTTGACCTGCGCACGACGGTCGAACAGATCGCCGCTCGTGATGACGAGGTTGGCAATCTTGCCTTTTTCGAGGCTGCCGAGTTGTTCGGCCACGCCGAAAATTTCAGCCGGCCAGATCGTCAGGGCTTTGAGCGCGG
>CAYWDW010000604.1:0-4023 GCA_964457105.1 uncultured Heliobacteriaceae bacterium | reverse complement strand
AAATAGCCGAAGATGTTATTGAATTTGACCTTCAGCGAATTGATGCCCGTGCGGCCACGTTCGCGGGCTTCAATCGCGGCGATGTAACTTTTGCCGCTGTGCGCGAGGCTGCGCAGCTCATCGAGTTCAGCATTGAACCCGTCGCGGATCAGGCCCGGTTCAGTCACCGTTGCCGGCGGGTCCTCGGCAATTGATTCGGCAATCAGGGCGCGCACGTCGTCAAGGTCATCAAGGCTGTCAGAAAGCACCTGCAACAGCGACGCGCGCGATTCACTGAGCGCCTGCCGGAGTCGCGGCAGAATCTCGATTGACTGCCGCAGCGCCGCCAGGTCGCGGGCATTGGCGCGCCCCAGCGTGATGCGGCCCGCCAGGCGTTCAATATCCGCGAGCGGTTCAAGCAGCCGCCGCACCTGATCGCGCCTGATAGCCGAACCTTTCAGTTCCTCAACCGCATCAAGCCTGGTTTCAATTTCACCGGTTTTGATGAGCGGCCTGAGCAGCCACTGCCTGAGCAGCCGCGCGCCCATCCCGGTCATCGTTTCATCAATCACGCCGAGCAGCGAATGTTTTGCCTGGCCGGCGCTCGAAGTGACGAGTTCAAGATTACTGACCGTCGTTGAGTCAAGCAGCAGGCAGTCGCTGAGTTCAAAGCAGGTGATTTCGCTGAGGTGCGCGGCCTGCGCCTTCTGCGTTTCGTTGACGTAATGCACGGCGGCTCCGGCAGCGCACGCGGCAAACGGCTTGTCACCGAGGCCGTAACCATCGAGCGACGCGACCCCGAACTGCGCGCGCAACAACCCGGCGGCGTGATCGTGGCCAAAGATCCAGTCATCCAGGGGCGTAAGCGCAGGCAGCGCCTCCCGACCAGCATCTGATAACGGCCCCGAATTGGGTGTGTTGTTGTCACCTGAGGCAGTGTTGTCTGCTGAATCAGGCGCGTTGGATGCGGATGACTGAGGCGAGGCCACTGCGCAGCGCATCAGCGCGGTGAGCGAAGCCGGATGCAGCAGTTCGCGCGGCGCGAAAACTTCAAGCTGCTCCTGAATCTTTGTCCATGCGCTGTCGCCTGCGAACTGCGTCGCCAGAAATTCCCCGGTCGAAAGATCAAGCAGCGCCAGTCCCATGCCTTCGCCCGCGCCGCAGACCGCCGCGAGGTAATTATTCTGACGGCTTTCAAGCAACTGAGCTTCGAGCGCCGTGCCCGGCGTGATGATGCGCACGACTTCGCGGCGCACCAGTTTTTTCGCAGCCTTCGGGTCTTCGGTCTGCTCGCAGATGGCGACGCGGTAGCCCTTGCGCACAAGTTTGGCAATGTAACCCGTCGCCGCGTGATACGGCACGCCGCACATCGGAATCGGCGTGCCGTGTTCCTTCTGCCGCGCCGTCAGCGTGATCTCCATTTCCCGCGCGCCGAGCAGGGCATCATCAAAAAAGAGTTCGTAAAAATCGCCGAGCCGGAAAAACAGCAGCGTTCCCGGATGCTGCTTCTTGATTTCGTGATACTGCCGCAGCATCGGCGTCAATTGGGCGGATGGGTTTGAGGGTTTGTCAGTGGCAGACATTGGTCAGTGGTTAGTGGTTGGTGGTTAGAGCGCATCGGTCAATGGCTGCAAACCGCACGATGGCCGCGAACATTCGCTCGCCTGAGCAAACGCTGCGTGAAAATCTACCCTGAAACAAGGCTCGCATCAAACGAGGTCAATGACATTGAACCAGGCAGGAAGAAAGATGACGGAACAAACGGAAATGACGGAACAGACAGAAAGCTTCTGACGCTGTTTAGTTATGCTTCCGTCTGTTCCGTCATCTCTCTTCCTGCTTGATTTATTGCCGCCTGAAACTCCACCACAGCAAGCCGCCAACGAGCAGGCCTGCGCCGAAGGCTGCGGCGGTTTTGCTGGCGCGGTGATTTGAGGCGAGCGGTGCGGGTGTGAGCGCCGCCTGTTCAGGATAATCCTGTGCGGGTTGCTGATGCAGCGCCATCTGAATGACCTGAGACAGGTGCAGGGCCTGGCGGTCGGTGGTCTGTGCGATCTGTTCGCGGCAACTGAAGCCGTCAGCAATGATGATGGTGTCTGTGGTCGCCGCGCGGACTTTGGGCAGCAGCACGCGCTCGCCGCATTGCAATGACACTTCGCAATGCTGTCCGCGCTCGAAGCCGAAGGCGCCGGCCATGCCGCAGCAGCCGGTGTCAGGCACTTCAAAATCAACCTTCATTTTTTTCAGGACGGCTTCTTCGTCATCCATATGCCAGAGCGATTTGTGATGACAGTGGCCCTGCACGAGGGCGCGCTGAGCGAGTTCGGGCGCTTTGAAATGCGGCGCTTTGCGTTCCAGAAATTCACTGAGCAGCAGCGTCTGCTGACTCAGGCGTTTCGCGTTTTCATCGTTCGGGAAGAAGTTGAGCAGTTCATCCCGAAAGATCGAAGCGCAGCCTGGCTCAAGCACGACGACGCTGGCGCCCGCTTCAATCGGGGCTTTGAGCGTCTCAAGAATTTCGCGCACCTGTGCGCGCGCCTGTCTGAGCAGGCCCTGGTCGTGCAGCGGGCGGCCACAGCACAAATTCTGCCTCGGCACGACGACGCGAAATCCGGCGGCTTCGAGCACTTCAACCGCAGCCTGAGCGACAGCCGGCTGAAAATAATTATTGAACGTGTCGGCCCACAGAATCACCGGCTCGCCTGTGGCGTGGCCATTTTGTGACCGATGCTGCCTGAACCAGGCCTTGAAGGTGAATGGCGCAAAGGCGGGAATGGTGCGGCGCGGGTCAATGTCAGCAACAAATCCGGCAACGTGGCGGAAGCCCGGCGTCTGAGTGAAAAAGTTGGCCACTGACGGCGCCAGCGCGGCGAGCCGTGACCACAGGTGAATCTGCCCCATCGTCCACGCCGTGCGCGGGCGCAGGCGGCCTTCGTAATAATGCGAGAGAAATTCTGCTTTGTACGTGGCCATATCCACCTGCACAGGGCATTCGCCCTTGCAGCCCTTGCAGGCGAGACACAGATCGAGCGCTTCCTTGACGGCTTCGCTGTGCCAGCCGTCGGTGATCGTTTCGCCGCGCACCATTTCACCGAGCAGGCGGGCGCGGCCCCGCGTCGAATGTTTTTCTTCGAGCGTGACCATATAACTCGGACACATCGTGCCGCCGCCGTGCCGGCGGCAGACGCCCGCGCCGACACACCGTTCAGTCGCCCGGGCGAAACTGAAGTTGTCATCGGGGAACTGAAAGTGAGTGGGCAACTGCGGCGGGTTGTAATCGGTGCCGAAGCGCAGGTTTTCATCCACGCGATAAGGCTCAATCAGCTTGCCCGGATTCATCTTCCAGGCCGGATCCCAGATGGTTTTGAATTCGCGGAAGGCCTGCATCAGATCGGGGCTGAACATGCGCGTCAGCAGTTCGCCGCGCGCCTGGCCGTCGCCGTGTTCGCCCGACAGCGAGCCGCCGTGTCTGACGACCAGGTCGGCGGCCTCTTCGAGAAAGTGGCGAAAGTGCGCGATGCCGTCCGCGGTTTCAAGATCGAAATCCAGCCGCGTATGCACGCAGCCCTGGCCGAAATGACCATAGAGCGTGCTGCGATAATTGTATTTGTTCATCAGCCCGCTCAGCCCGCGCAGGTATGAACCGAGCTTCTCAGGCGGCACGGCTGAATCTTCCCAGCCTTCGTGATTCTCGCGTTCGCCGGGCACTTTGGCCGTCGCGCCCAGGCCTTCTTCGCGGATGTGCCAGACGAGGGCTTCCTGTTTCGGATCGTCGAAAAGTTTCATCGTCGGCGGGTGCGGTTTCTTTTTCAGTTCAGCCATCAGGTGGCGCGCCCCGGCATCAGCTTCCTCCCTGCTCCTGCCGCCGAATTCTGCGAGCAGCCAGCCGCGACCTTCGGGCATCAGGTTGAGGTTGGGCGGGTGAATGCCCTTCTTTTTCATATCGTCAATGATGAGGTTGTCCATCGCTTCGAGGCCGATGGGATGAAACGGCAGCAGTTCGGTGACGTGATCGGCGGTGGTAAAAATATCTTCGTAGCCCAG
>CAYWDW010000603.1:0-4056 GCA_964457105.1 uncultured Heliobacteriaceae bacterium | reverse complement strand
GATCAGATTGTGGAAGGCGGCGACGGGAGAGGCGCTGGCCATGCTCAAGGGACACACGGAGTGGGTTTCGAGCGTGACGTTTTCACCCGACGGACAGCGCATTGCGACGGGCAGTTTTGATCAGACCGTGAAGCTGTGGGATGCCGGGATGAAGCCTGAGTTGATGGCCTTCACCGGCCACCGCAGCAAGGTCAGGTCGGTGGCGATTTCACCCGACGGGCAACTGCTGGCTTCGGGCGGCGATGACCTGATGGTGAAGTTATGGGACCCCGCAACCCGCCAGGAACTGTTTACGCTGACCGGGCACACTGCTTTGATTGCCTCCGTCGCGTTTTCGCCGGATGGAAAATCTATGGTTTCGGGCAGCAGCGATCAGACCGTCCGGGTGTGGGATCTG
Source organism: uncultured Heliobacteriaceae bacterium (assembly GCA_964457105.1). GTDB lineage: Bacteria > Acidobacteriota > Blastocatellia > RBC074 > RBC074 > DASRDU01. The sequence continues at coordinate 3,659 of CAYWDW010000603.1, read as the reverse complement.
ATCGCCCGGCGTGAACGCTTCACGCTTCGCGGGCACACGGGCTGGGTTTCGCCTGTGGCCTTTTCGCCCGACGGGAAGCGAGTGGCTTCGGGCAGTTGGGATAAAACGATCAAACTCTGGGACGCCGCCACCGGACAGGAACTGTTGACGCTCAGCGGGCATACCGAAGTGATTTTCTCAATCGCCTTCTCGCCGGATGGAAAGACGCTGGCGTCGGGCAGCGAAGACCGCACGATCAGACTGTGGGACGTGATCACGGGTCAGGAACTTTCCGTGCTCAGCGGGCACGGGGACTGGGTGTCGTCGGTAGCCTTTTCACCCGACGGGCAGCGGCTCGCTTCAGGCAGCGGCGACCGCAGCGTCAGACTGTGGGACGTGGCAACACGGCGAGAACTGGCCGTGCTGAAAGGTCACACGCGCCGAGTTCTGACCACAGCCTTTTCGCCCGATGGGCAGCGGCTGGCGACCGGCAGTGACGATGGCGACATCAGGTTATGGGATGTCGCCACCGGCCAGCAACTGATTACGCTCAGGGGCAGCCTCTGGGTCAGCCAGGTGATCTTTTCGCCGGACGGGCAGAAACTGTATTCCGCCGATCACGTCGGTCTGGCGCGGTTATGGCTGGCGGCCACCGCGCAGGAAGTCCAGGCCCGGCGCGAGCAGGGAGCCAGGATCCAGCCCTGATTCCCGCTTCAGTGAAAACTGCCGGGGCGCTGGCTGACGCTCGCGTGCTGTCCCAATATTTTGTGGCTCGATCTGGTTTATCGTTCAGGCCCCTGGCGGCCCCGGTTCTTGTTGCCGGTCTGCTGCTGTTCTTTTTGCAGTTCGATCATATCGGCGCTGTCAGCCGCATCGCCAATCAGGTAGCGGCAGAAGTAATCGGCGCGCACCTGGAAAAAGTAATTCGTGGCGTCACCGTAACCATGCCGCTTGCCGGGAATCATCAGGAAGTCGAACCGCTTGCTGGCCTTGATCAGCGCGTCGGCCATGCGCAGCGTATTGGCCGGATGCACGTTGTCATCAATGTCACCCGTGACCAGCAGCAGGTGGCCTTTCAGGTTCTTCGCCAGTTCTGAGTTGCGTTCGATGTTGTACTCGAACTTCACCTTGCCGTCCTTGTCGGTGACTTCCCTGACGCCGTGATGTTTTTCGCTCCACCAGCGGTTGTAAATGTTGTTTTCGTGATTGCCCGAAGACGACACCGCGACCTTGAAAAAGTCTGGATAGACCAGCATCGCCGCCGTTGACATAAAGCCGCCGCCCGAATGGCCGTAGATGCCAACGCGGTCAATGTCAATGAACGAATGGCGACGCGCAAGCTGTTCAATCGCCGATTTCTTGTCGGCGAGGCCGTAATCGCGCAGGTTGCCGTAGCCGTAATTGTGATACCACTTCGACCGCTGCGGGTGGCCGCCGCGATTGCCGACTTCGATGACGATGAAACCGAACTGCGCCAGCGTCACGCGGTCGTTGCGCGCCGTGAAGGTCTTGGTCACGCTTTCGGTCTGCGGGCCGGGATAGACATAGGCGATGATCGGATATTTCTGGTTCGGGTCGAAATCGAACGGCTTGTACATCACGCCGTAAAGATCGGTGATGCCGTCATCAGCCTTGACCTTGAACGGTTCGGGGAATTTGTAACCGGCTTCGTTCATCGCCGTGAGGTCGGTGGTTTCAAGTTTCAGCACCGGGGCGCCCGCCTGATCGTAGAGCACCGATTCCGGCGCGCTGTTGACGCGCGATGAATTATCAACAAAGTAACGACCTGAATCTGCCGTTGCGACCGAGTGCGAAGCGTCGCCCGGATCAAGCAACTTAATGCCGCTGCCGTTCAGACCGATGCTGTAGAGATGCGAATAATACGGGTCTTCGCCCGTCTCGCGGCCATTGGCGTTGAAGTAAAGCGTGCGGGTCTTTTCGTCAATACCTTCGATGTTATCAGAATAAAACTCGCCCGAAGTGATCTGATTCTTCAGCGCGCCGTTGGCGTCGAACAGATAGTAATGGCCCCAGCCGTCGCGTTCAGACCAGTGGACAAGTTCCTGCCCGTTGTTGATGAGCCAGAGCGGTTTGATTTCAACGTAAGTGTTCAGGCGTTCCTCGATCAGCGTTCTGACTTCGCCGGTCGCGGTGTCGGCCACGCAGACATCAATCTTTTTGAGGTCGCGGCTGGTGCGGTTGAAATAGAGCTTGTCGGCGGTGTCGCTCAGCCATTTCGGTTCAATGGCTGACACCGGCGGCGCCTGGCCCTGCTGCTGCTGATCCTGATCGGTGCCGCGATCAACCTGAATGCCGCGCGCCCGTTCGCGTTCCAGCGCCGAGACGCGGGCGGTGTAAACGGCAAGCTGCTGATCCTTGAACCGATCAGCTTTGATTTTGACGCGGGACCTGGCCGCGATGTCAAAGGCTTCAAGTTCGGATTGCGGCTGATTCGCTTCGCCGGGCATGCCGTAACGATAGCTTTCAAGCGTCGGGCGCGGATTCGAGAGCGAATTGATGACCCACAGCTCAGCCACCTTGCGCTGATCGGTGCGAATGACTGAGAACTTCCGCGCATCTTTGGACCAGTAAATCGTGATGGCCGGGACGCGCGGCGTCTTGTTTTTGTCGCTGAATTTGTAGTCCTTCTTTTCCTCGTCGCGCAGGCGGCGGGCGTAACCGTAATTCTCTTCGCCGTCGGTGGTGAGCTGCGTTTCCACGATGCTCGTGTCGTCGTCTTTCTTCACCGCTTTGGCGTAATTGTCGGCGTCCATCAGAAACAGGTTCTGCCCGCGCGCAAAGACGATGGTTTTTTCATCGGGCGAAATTGATGCCCAGCGCAGCTTTTTGGGCGGCTGGTAATCGGGCAGCAGTTTGAGCGCGGCGGTGGCCAGGTCGTATTCAAAATAGATCGTGCGATTGCGGGCCGGTGGCTGTGCGGCAGGCGGCTGTTGTGGTTCCTGCCCGGCGCGGGTCTGCTCGCCTTTGTCGGCCTCCTCTTTTTTCAGCCCTGGAATGTCGGCGTCACGCGGCACGCTGACATCGAAGTGCAGGGCGGAATCCTTTTTGATCATCCGCAGCGTGTTGATCGGCAGGTGCTGCGCGTCGTAAGGAATGCGCGTCAGCGTGGTCAGTTGCGCCGCCATCCGGGCCGGATCGAAAAGCGGCGTCCTTGTTTTGCGCAGCGGATCAACGAGATAAAACTTTCTGCCCTGGCTGGTTTCGTAGCTGTACCAGAAACGGTCGCCGCTTTCGAGCCAGTGCGGCGCAACGGCGGTGTCAAAGACCATCTTGCCGACCTTTTGCGGGGTCCAGCGGGCGGCCAGTTCATAGTTGGCCCGGCGCACGCGATGGTCAGGTTCAGTTTTCTGCGCCCGGCTCTCCTGGGCCAGCAATCCGGCAGGCGTCAGCGCCAGACAGAGGCAGAAGGCGAGCAGGACAGAATGCCGGATGTAGCGATTGATGACGCGATGAGGCTGCATGGGTAGTTTCCTCCTGATGCAATGATGGTTCGTAATAACCTGAAGTGTGCAAATAAAAGTCGGACAGACTCAGCAGATTCAAAATTCGCGCGGAGCATGTGGAGTGGGGGGGGGGGGGGGCGCCGGGGGTGGGGGGGGGAGCACAACCCGGCGAAAAGACCCCCACCCACCGCCCACCCCCGGGGGGTTTTTATGGGT
>CAYWDW010000602.1:0-4057 GCA_964457105.1 uncultured Heliobacteriaceae bacterium | reverse complement strand
AAGCTGGAAACACACTAAAAATCATCCAGGGTTGCAGTTTCTTTTTCGTGTGTTCGGTGTTTTCCGTGTGTTCCGTCATCTCTCTGTCCGCTGCTTTCAGCAGACAGCCTGACTGAGTTGCTGTGCTGCATTCAGAATCTGCTGTTCTGAAATCAGCACCAGGTTGGCGGCTTCGGCGAGCGGCACATAGGTGTCAACGGCGCGCACTGAGGTCAGCGGCCCGCGAAAGCCGCCTTCAGCCAGCGCGGCAATGACCGCATCAGCAATGCCGCCTCCGGTCGCGCGGCATTCATCAGCGACCAGCACGCGCCCGCACTCAGCCGCATGCTGCCTGATCGCTTCAAGCGGCAGCGGATTCAGCCATCTGACATCCAGCACCCTGGCCCTGATGCCGTGCTGTTGCTGCAATCGCTGCGCTGCTTTCAATGACAGGCGCAGCCCGTTGGCGTAACTGACAATCAGCAAATCCTGCGCGTCTTCGTGATAGATGCCGACTTCACCCGGCAGCAGCATCGCGCCTGGCGGCGGGTAATCAGAGAGCCAGCCGTTGTCGCCTTCCGTGTGCAGATCCTTTTCGTGATAAAGCGCAATCGGTTCCAGAAAGACCGCGACACGTCCGCACGCGCGCGCCGTCGCAATCAATCCGCGCAGCATCATCGCGGCGTCATCACCGCGCGCCGGCGCGGCCAGCAGCAGCCCTGGAATGTCGCGCAGCGCGCCAATCGAATTGTCATTGTGAAAGTGGCCGCCGAAGCCTTTCTGATAAGCCAGCCCCTGCACGCGCACGACCATCGGATTGGAAAACTGCCCCGACGAAAAAAACTGCAGCGAACACGCTTCGCCGCGCAACTGATCGAGCGCATTGTGAATGTAAGCAAGGTACTGAATTTCAGGCACGGGCAGCAGGCCCGCGAGCGCCGCGCCCTGCGCCACGCCCAGAATCGTCGTTTCATCGAGCAGCGTGTCAAAGCAGCGCAGCGGCCCGAACTTTTTCTGCAACCCGGCAGTGACGTAATAGACGCCGCCCTTGCGGCCCACGTCTTCGCCAAAGACGATCAGTTCAGGATAGCGCAGCATTTCATCGGCGAGCGCCGCGTTGATGTGCGCGGCCATCGTGCGCCGCACCGCCGCCGTCGCGTCTTCAGGCAGCGTGTCACCAAAGAAATTTGCGCGCGCCGTGTCATCAGCTTTGATTTTCGTGGTGGCGCGAATCGCTTCGTCATCGTATGGCGCCAGCGGCCTGATGATTTCATCCACGCTGCGCAGCTTCGGATGCTTGGCGACTTCGGCGCAGGCGGCCTCAATCCGCGCCTGCACTTTGCTGATGATGTTTTGAAGTTCATCCGGCCCGGCGGCGCCCGTTTCAATCAGGCGGCGCGCATTGATGAGCAGCGGGTCCTGCGCTTCGGCGGCTTCAATCTCTTCAATGCGCCGGTACGCCGTCTCAACATCGGTGCCCGCGTGTCCCCACAACCGCACAGTGTGCAGGTGCAGAAAGACCGGCGTGCGTTTGTGCCGGCAATAACTGATCGCTTCGGCGGCGACGTTCCAGATGTCATCCAGCGCGCCTGCGGCTTCAAAATATCGCAGGTGCGGCTGCGCGCTGAACGAATCGTGAATCCAGTGGTTCGGCGTTTCGACCGAAATGCCGAGGCCGTTGTCTTCGCACAAAAACAGAATCGGAGCCGCGCCGCCGCGCCGCACCGTGTAACGCGCCGCATTGATGCCGGCCAGCGCCGTCGCGTGATTGGCCGAAGCGTCGCCGAATGAACACAGCACAATCGAATCTTCGCTGAGGTCTTTCGCCACGCCCAGGCGCACGGCCTGGCGCAGCGCAAACGCCATCCCGGAAGCTTTCGGCAGATGCGAAGCAATCGTGCTGGTCTGCGGCGGAACCCACAGCGCGCGGCTGCCCCAGACCTTGTGCCGCCCCTGCGCAATCGGATCATCCGCCGCCGCGCAGAACGACAGCACCGTCTCAGTCACCGGATCAGAACCGGCGTGTTTGCGCGCCCGCGCCATCATCAGCCCGCCCGAACGATAATGCAGAAAGCACGGATCATCAGCCCGCAGCAGCGCGCCAATGATCGCGTTCTGTTCGTGCCCCGCGCTCGAAATTGTGTAAAAGGACTGATTCGTTTTGCGCAGTTCCCGCGCCGCCACATCAAGCAGGCGGCTCATCACCTGATCCTCAAACAATTCGCGCGCCTGCCGCGCCGTCAGCGTCGTGCCCGCATGCAGCGCCGCCTCAGCCGGTAAATACCTGTCAGCAGGCGGTGCATTCTTCAGCAGGTCAGTCAGATTTTCCTGCACGATCTCAACACGTGTTCTGGTCATATTCGTCATCTCAACATCATTTCTGTCTCCGGCAAATGCGTAAATTGCCATCAAAGCGTCTGGCAGGTCAAAAGCCTTGTGTGCATAATTGCATTTCCGCTGCGGCAGCAAACATTATTTCCCGTCCCGTTACCTTATGCCTGAAAGATTCGACGCCCTGATTATCGGTGGCGGTCACAACGGACTTGTCACCGCTGGTTATCTGGCCCGCGCCGGGTTGAAGGTCATCGTGCTTGAACGCCGCGCAGTCATTGGCGGCGCGTGCGTGACCGAAGAACCCTGGCCCGGCTTCAGGGTTTCCACGCTGTCATACCTGTGCAGCCTGCTGCAACCGCGCATCATTCGTGAACTCGAACTGGCACAGTTCGGCTATCACATTTATCCGAAAGACCCGTCATTTTTCACCGCCTTTCCTGACGAGCGGCACATCTTCTTTTTTCAGGATCAGCAGCAGACGCTCGAACAGGTGGCGAAGTTTTCGAGGCGCGACGCTGAATACTTTCCGCGTTATGAACACGAGCTTGAGCAACTGGCCGAGTGGGTTGAAGCGCTGCTGCTTGAAACGCCGCCGAACCTTGTCAATCGCCGCTTCGATGATCTGAAAAAGTTCGGTCAGGTCGGCCTCAAAACTCTGAAGCTGGGCGATGAAGGATTGAAGCGCCTGATCAAAATCCAGACGCAGAGCGTGCGCGATTTTCTGGATGAACGCTTTGAATCAGACCACATCAAAACCACGCTGGCGACTGACGGCGTGATCGGCGCCAACGGCGGACCTTCGACGCCCGGCACGGCTTACATTCTGCTGCATCACGTCATGGGCGGGGCCGCGGGGCCGCGCGGTTTGTGGGGATTCATTCGCGGCGGGATGGGCACCATCAGCCAGGCGCTTGCGGCTTCGGCGCAATCGCGCGGCGCGGTCATTCGCACGAATGCCGAAGTCAGAAACATCATCATCAGCGGCGGCCAGGCGACGGGCGTCGCGCTCGAAAACGGCGACGAAATTCGCGCCCGCGTGGTGATTTCAAATGCCGACCCGAAGCGCACCTTTCTGTCACTTGTTGATCGCGCGGACCTCGATGCCGAGTTTCGCCGCGAAGTTGAAAACATTCGCTGTCACGGTTCATCGGTCAAAATCAATCTGGCGCTGGACGGGCTGCCGAACTTCACTGCGTTTCCGACCGAGGGCCTGGGCCTGCCGCACAAAACGACGATGCACGTCTGCCCTTCGATGGATTACATTGACCGCGCCTGGGAAGACGCGGCGCAGGGCCGCCCGGCGGCAAGGCCGATGCTTGAATGCACGATTCCGACGGCTTATGACGATTCCATCGCGCCGCCGGGCAAACACATTATGTGCATCTTCGCGCAGTTTGCGCCTTATAAACTCAGCGACGCGCAATGGGATGATGATTTGAAAAACCGCTTCGCTGATCGCTGCCTTGATGCGCTGGCCGATTACGCGCCGAACATCAGAGACATCATCCTGCACCGGCAGGTCATTTCACCGCTCGATCTGGAACGCGAATACGGGCTGACCGGCGGCAGCATCTTTCACGGCGATATGACGCTCGATCAGTTGTTCTTCATGCGCCCGGTGGCCGGCTGGGCGAAATATCGCACGCCGGTGCAGCACCTGTATTTATGCGGCTCCGGCACGCATCCCGGCGGCGGCGTGATGGGCGCGCCCGGGTACAACGCCGCCCGGGAAATTCTCAGGGAC
>CAYWDW010000601.1:0-4058 GCA_964457105.1 uncultured Heliobacteriaceae bacterium | reverse complement strand
ACGGTTCGCCAACTCTGAGCGTGCCGTTCTGAATCAGCACCGTCGCCACCGCGCCACGCCCGCGGTCCAGTTTGGCTTCCAGCACCGTGCCGGTCGCCATGCGCTTCGGATTGGATTTCAGATCCATCAGGTCGGCCTGCAGCAGAATCAGTTCCAGCAGGCCGTTGATGTTCAGATTCTTTTTGGCGGACACCTCGACCATTGAGGTGTCACCGCCCCAGCCGTCCCAGAGCAGCCCGCGATCAGCCAGTTCCTTGCGGACTCGTTCAGGGTTGGCGTCGGGTTTGTCAATTTTGTTGATGGCCACGATGATCGGCACCCCGGCGGCCCTGGAATGCTCGATGGCCTCGACCGTCTGCGGCATAACGCCGTCATCAGCAGCCACGACGAGCACCACAATGTCAGTGACTCTGGCTCCGCGCGCGCGCATCATCGTGAAGGCTTCGTGACCTGGCGTGTCGAGAAAGACCACGCGGCGGCTTTCATTCGGATTGTCAGGATTCGTGACTTCAACCGAATAAGCGCCGATGTGCTGCGTGATGCCACCGGCTTCGCCCTCGGCCACCCGCGTCGAGCGAATCATGTCGAGCAGGCTGGTCTTGCCGTGATCAACGTGTCCCATCACGGTCACGACCGGCGCGCGCGGGTCGGTGTCTTCCATCGCTTCGGGCGTGATCTCGAATTCAGATTCGATGATCATGTCCTCGAACGCGCCGAATGACACGTCAAAGCCGAACACCCGGCCAATCTGTTTGGCCACATCAGGGTTGAGCGTCTGATTGATGGTGGCCATCACGCCGCGATTGAACAACTCGGCCACGACTTCCTTGGGAGCGACTTCAAGCTTTTCAGCGAACTCACGCACGGTGCTGCCTTCGACCAGGCGCACCAGTTTGAGTTCCGCCGGCACCGCCCGCTGAGCCACCTGCACGACCGGGCGGCGACCCGGCGCTGGTTTCTGATGGCCTTCCTGCTTGTCGGCCACGCCGCCGCGCGGTTTCGCGTGACGGCCTTTATGCCGGTTGTCACGGGGCGGCACGTAAGTGGTGCGCTGCACGGCTCCCGATGGCAGCAGATGCACTTCAGCCTTGTCTTTGGTGGCAGCCTGACCGGGCGCAGCAGGCCTGGGCGCGCCTAGTCGGCCAGGCACAGGACGAGCCGGTGGTGCCGACGGTGCCGGACGCTGCGGCTGAACCGGTTTTGGCAAGGGCCGTGTCGGCGTGGCCAGCCGGATGACATTCGTGGTCGAAGCCGGTCTGCCGGGCGGCGCGGTGCGATGCTGCGGCGGCGCAACCGGCGCTTTGGCGGGCGGAGGCACAGGCGCAGCAGGTGGCGCACTGACCACCGGTGCAGCCACTGGCGCAGGCGGCGCGGGCGCAACCGGCGGCACGATTTCTCTGATCACCTGCTGCGGTTCAGGGGCGACCGGCGCAGGTTCAGCCGCCATCGGTTCAGGCAGTGGCGGCTCAGGCGCAGGCGCAACGGCTTCCTCAACTTCAGCCGCTGTTTCAATCACCGGTTCGAAAGCTGGCGGTTCCGGTTCAGCAACCGCTTCGGGTTCAGCCGATGGCGACGGCGGCACAATCCTGACGAGTCGGGGTCTGGCGGCTTCCGGCGGCGCGGCTTCGACCTGCTGTGCGATCACCGGAGCGGCGGCCTGTTCGGCTGGCGCGAGAGGGGTCGGCACTTCGGGAGATTCGGGCGCAGTCTGCGGCCTGGCGTGCTTGACCAGGCGCGCCTTGTGCGTCACGGTCGGCTCTTTTTTAGGGAAATAGATTTCCCTGATCTTTTCGGCAACTGGTTCGTCGAGAGAGTTCGATGGCACACTGACGTCCACCCCCATCCGGCGAGCATGTTCGATGATCTGCCTGCTCTCCATCTTGAGGTCTCTCGCTAATTCGTAAATCCTGACCTTGCCCATTGAATCCTTTATAAGTTTCAACCCGCTCCGTGCTGCATCAGCCTGCTCACAGATTCCTGCCTATTCAGCCGGAGCCGCAGTTTCCGAGGCCTCGGCCTCATCCTGTTCAGCCGCAACCTCGGTTTCGGCCTCATCCTGTTCAGCCGCAGCTTCAGTTTCAGCCGCAGCAGCCTGTTCCGCCAGCGCGGCCTCACGTGCCGCCACAATCTCCTGCGCCTGCTCGATCCGGTGCTGCGCTTCGTCCACGCTCAGATCAAGCCATTCTGAAATTTCGTCCACGGTGGCGGCAGCCAGTTGCTCGACCGTATCAATGCCGTGTTCGGCCAGCGCCGCCGAATCCGAAGGGGTAATGCCTTCGATGTAAGCCACCGGCACAATGTCAGCCGTAATCAGTTGCTGCATCTGCGTGGCAACTTCACGCTTCATGTCCTCTTCGCTGCGGATGTCAATATCCCAGCCCACCAGGCGCGCCGCGAGTCGCACGTTCTGCCCGCGCTTGCCGATGGCCAGGCTCTGCTGATCGTTCTCGACCGTGACCTGCAGCTTCTTGCTTTCAAAATCCATTACCGCCACCTTGCTGACCTTCGCCGGTGACAGCGCATTGGCAGCAAAGATGGCCGGGTCTTCTGACCATTCGATGATGTCAATCTTTTCGCCGCGCAGTTCGCGGATGATTGACTGCACCCGCGAACCTTTCATGCCGACGCACGCGCCGACCGGATCAACATCGCGTTCATTGGACACGACGGCGATTTTGGCGCGCTCGCCGGGTTCTCTGACCGCAGCTTTGATGACCACTGTGCCGTCGTAAATTTCCGGCACTTCCATTTCAAACAGCCGTTTGATCAGATCCGGGCTGGTGCGCGAAACCTCGACCTGCGGGCCTTTGGCTTCCTTGCTGACATCGTTGATAACAACTCTGATGCGCTCGCCCTGCGTGAAGGTTTCCAGACGCGACTGCTGATTTTTCGGCATCACGGCTTCCAGGCCGTTGCCCATATCCACGATGATTCTGCCGCCCTCGAAACGTTTGACGTAGCCGTTGATCAGTTCGCCCAGCCGCCCGATGTATTCCTCATAGACGTTGTTGCGTTCGGCCTCGCGGACTTTTTGCAGGATGATCTGCTTGGCCGTCTGCGCGGCAATGCGTCCGAGTTCCTCGACCGGGCGCGGCAGTTCGAGCATGTCACCGACCTCAGCGCCCTCGCCGACTTCCGCATTGGCTTCCATGACCGTCAGTTCACGCGACGCATCGGCGACTTCATCCACCACGGTTTTGATGGCGAACAGTTCAACCGCGCCCGTTTCCGGGCTGTAGCGGGCGTGCAAATCCTCGTTGGATTTGAACTGCTTTTTGGCCGCCATCACGACGGCATCTTCGATGGCGCTGACGATCACGGCTGAGTCAATTTTCTTTTCCTTGCTCAGCAGTTCGATGTTTTGTGCAATTGAACTAAGACTGTTCATTGTGTCGGTGGTCAGTGATTAGTAATTCAGTGGTCAGCGGTCAGCACAGCCTTCTTCACGGCTGACGACTGACCACTTCTTCAAGGTTCAATCTCGACGTTCGCTCTGGCGATTTTGTCGAGCGGCAGGCGATGTCGCTGCCCCTGTTCATCATCCAGCAGGGCCGCCGGTTCGCCGTCCTGAGCAAGGCCCATCAGCAGGCCGTGAAAGTTGCGCTGCCCGTTCACCGGTTCACTTAGCCGGATGTGCGCGGGCAGGCCCGCAAAGCGGGTGTAATCCGCCGGTTTGTACAATCCGCGATCCAGGCCTGGGGAACTGACTTCCAGGGTGTAAGCTCCCGGAATCGGGTCTTCAACATCCAGAATCAGGCTGACCTGTTCGCTGACTGCCACGCAATCCTCGTGCGTGACGCCGCCGGGTTTATCAATATAAATCCGCAGAATCTGACTGCCGCGCCCGCCTGCCATTTCAACGTGGACCAGTTCCAGTCCTTCGCGCGCGGTCACGCGGTCAGCGATTTCGACAATGCGAGGATCAGCTTTCACCATCCGGTCTTCAAACCTGCAGCACAAACTAAAAAGGTGGGCCTGCGCCCACCTCAAGTAAGACGGGATGGTAGCCGAAAGCCTGCCTGAACGCAAGATGGCCTTTTGATTCGCTGCGGCTCGCG
>CAYWDW010000600.1:0-4059 GCA_964457105.1 uncultured Heliobacteriaceae bacterium | reverse complement strand
GCCCCGATGACCAGCTCCAGAATCAGCCAGAGCGTCTGTGCCAGCGTCGCCAGCCAGGGGCGGCCTTTGGGTTTGTGCGTGTCGGCGGCGACGATCTGCGCGACATCAGTTTCCGAGTGCGCGCGCGTGGCGAGTTGCGCAATGGTGCGCGCTTCGTAGACATCGCGCGCATCCACAAAGGCGGTCAACGGGTCCGCGCGCAGCGCCGAAACCAGCATCGCCGCGTGCAGCGAATCGCCGCCGAGGTCGTTGAAAAAATCGTCCTCGACTGAGACCGGCTGCGCAAGTTTCAGCACGTGCGCGACGGCCCCGGCCAGGCGCGCTTCCAGATCATTGCGCGGCGCAACATAAGGCCGGTCGCGGTCGCGTTCCTGCGCTTCAAGCACCGGCAGCGCCCGGCGATTGAGCTTGCCGCTCACCGTCGTCGGCAGCGCGTCAAGCAGCGCAAAACGATTGGGCACCATATAAGCCGGCAGCACGGCGCGCAGCGCGGCTTTCAATTCTTCAAACGCTGGCACCGCCCCGGCTTCAGGCACGACGAAGGCGACCAGTCCCTGCTGCGCGCCTGCGCCCTGCACACAGCAGGCGGCTTCGCGCACGCCCGCGCATTCGATCAGTCGCGCCTCGATGGCTTCCAGTTCGATGCGGTAGCCGCGCAGCTTGACCTGCGCATCAATGCGCCCGTGAAAAATGATGTTGCCGTCAGGGGCGCGTTCGACCAGATCGCCCGTGCGATAAATGCGCCCGAAGCGCGGATGCACAGGGAATTTCTGCGCCGTCAGTTCAGGCCGGTTGCGATAGCCGCGCGCCAGCCCGATGCCGCTCAGGCACAGTTCGCCCTGCTCGCCGTCAGGCACTGCTTCGAGGTGTTCATTGAGAATCCACGCCTGCAAGCCGCGAACTGGCTGGCCAATCGTGATCGCATCGCCCGGCCTGATCGTGGTGTGTGTCGCGGTGACGGTGCATTCGGTCGGCCCGTAGCCGTTAATCAGCCGCCGCCCCACCGCCCAGCGGTCGGCCAGATCCTGCGGCAAAGCCTCGCCGCCCACGTATAAACACGAAAGCTCCGGCAGTTCCCTGACCGGATCGTGACAGCCCAGCGTGCGCAGCAGCGTCGGCGGCGGGCAGAGCATCGTGATGCGTTCGCGCCGCAGCCAGGGCACCAGGTCAGGCCCCAGGCGCACCGTCTCTTCGTCCATCACGACCAGCGTCGCGCCCGCGCCAAACGCGAACCAGATCTCCTCAACCGATGAATCATACGAGGGCGATGAATTCTGCGCGACGCGATCTGCCGGCGTCAGCCCGAATTCCTGCCGGTCATAATCAACCAGATTGACGATGCCGCGATGTTCGATCATCACGCCCTTGGGGCGGCCCGTCGTGCCTGACGTGTAAATGATGTAAGCCAGGCTCTCAGGCGTCAGCCACTCAGGATGTGGAACCGGCGCGGGCGTGTCCAGGCGGCGCATCTGCGCCAGCACTTCAGCGAGATCGAAGACGCGGCCCGGCAACCAGCCAGCGCGCCGCGCGTGTTCGACTCCGGCGCGGTCAGTGAGCAGCGCGACGGCCTCAGAGTCAGCCAGAATGTCGCGCACCTGTTCATCCGGGAAGGCGCGATCAATGCAGGTATAAGCGGCTCCGGCCTGCAGCACGCCGAGCTGACCGCTGTAAAGATATTCGCTGCCGCGTCCGAGCAGCATTGCCACGACGCATTCGCCGGTCACAAAAGCCCGCAGGAATGCGGCGATGGCGTCGGCCTGCGCGCCGAGTTCAGTATAGGTCAGCCGCCGCCGGGCAGGTCGCCCGACGCCCGGCGGAATATCGAGCGCCAGCCGCTCCGGCCACTGCCGAAGCGACTGCGCAAAAATCTGATGCAATAAAGCGGGCGCCACAGCAGTGTGATCTGCCGGCAGAATATCGGGGGGCGCAAACTGGCTCATGACGAATTTCCAGGCCTCTGTTTCTGTGGTGAAGCTGGTTCGGCGGTGGCTTTGCGACCGCGCCGGACTTGCTCAAATCTGGTCGCGCGACTGGGTAAGGGGAACGTAGTGTACCAGTCTTTCGTCACTTCCTGGAAATCAGATGCGCTCAAAATATCGTTGCCGCTCCCAGTCCGTCACCGCTGAATTAAAAGCGGCCTGTTCCGTGCGGAAGAAATGCGCGTAATGCTCAACCGCGTCTTTGCCAAACGCGGCGCTGGCAAATTCGCTGCGCGCAAATTTGTCTGCCGCTTCGCCCAGCGTGTAAGGCACGCGCGGCAGATGATGCGCGGCGTAAATGTCGCCGGTGAAACATTCCGGCGGTTCGATTTTATTGCGGATGCCATCCAGCCCCGATGCCAGCGCCGCCGCATAGGCCAGATACGGATTGCAATCCGCGCCCGGAATGCGGCATTCAATCCGCAAACTCGCGCCGTGACCGACAACGCGAAAGCCGCCCGTGCGATTGTCGTAACTCCAGGCCAGCCGCGTCGGCGCCCACGAACCGTCAGCATAGCGTTTGTATGAATTCACCGTCGGCGCATAAAACGGCATCACGTCCGGCACGTGCGCCATCCAGCCGCCCAGGAACCAGCGAAATTCATCCGAGCATCTGACCGGGCCGAACTGATTTTCACCGGCGAAAATATTGCTGCCGTCGCGCCACAGACTGAAATGAATGTGACAGCTCGAACCGGCGCGGTCAGCCGCGAACTTGGCCATAAACGTCACGCTCAGCCCCATCTGATCGGCCACTTCCTTCAGGCATTGTTTGTAAACCACGTGCCGGTCGGCCATCGCCAGGGCTTCGGCATAACGAATGTTGAGTTCGTGCTGACCGAGGCCCCATTCGCCTTTGGAATTTTCAACCGGCACGCCGGACTGTTTCAGGTGACGACGCACGGCGGCGGTGTAAGGTTCGGTCCGCGTGCCCTGCAGAATGTGATAATCCTCCAAATACCACCCGGCAGGTTCAAGCTGATGAAAGCCCCTGCTCGCAGCGTCACGGTAGCTGTGCTGAAACAGATAGTATTCAAGCTCAGAGGCGGCGAAGCTTTGCAACCCGGCGCTCTGCGCCGCTTCAAGCTGCCGCAGCAGCAGCGAACGCGGCGCGACTGAAATCAGCTCGTGCGTCTTGTCGCTGCTGACATCGCACAGCACCAGCGCCGTTTTCTCAAGCCAGCTTGCCACGCGCAGCGTCGCCAGATCAGGCACCAGATGAAAATCACCATAGCCCAGTTCCCAGTTGGCGAATTTGTAACCGCGCACCGGCTCCATCTCCATATCGGTCGTCAGCAGGTAATCGCAGCCGTGCGTGCCCTGCTGCCAGGTCTCTTCGACAAACATTTCGGCATCGTAGCGTTTGCCGCACAAGCGCCCGTAATGATCGGTGAAAGCGACGATGACGGTTTCAATCTTTTCCAGCGCGACCAGCTCGCGCAACTGATCCAGCGTCAGCATTCCTCTGTTTTCAGTTCGACTCAAGGCAGACCTCCGATTTGGAAGAAAAAGAGAGATGACGGAACACACGAAAATAAAATTTTGCCCTCGCGCGCGACCAGCACGGAGCCGGTGAAGCGGCCTTGTCTGGTGATCGTCGTCAGGTATTCGTCGAACTTCGCGCTGGCATCTTGTGCTTGAACTCGCAGACCAGCAGGCACCAGTAAAGCAAGGAGATAAAACAAGCGAAAGGATATTTTGTTCACAGGTTCCCTGCTTTCGTGAAGCGGGTGTTAAGGCAGATGTTCGAGATCATCAAGGTCTTTGAATCTGCCGCTGGCTTCTTTGTTGATCTTCAACTTCGAGAGACTAATCAGGCTCACTTCAATGCCATCAATTATGTCAATCACCCGTTCAGCATAGCATTCCGCAAAATTTACGCCGGAGATGAAAGTGGTGACTTCGATTTTCAGTGGTTCCACTCCCATTTGGACCAGACTCTTCTCCTGGGTAAACAAAGCAGGAGAAACCTGATCGCCCTCGAATCCGAACGCACGTAAGGCGCTAACCATCCGCTCGGCGTTTTCAGGAGAAACAGCGATCCAGACGTCCAGATCATCTGTGGCTCGCGGGTAGCCGT
>CAYWDW010000599.1:0-4074 GCA_964457105.1 uncultured Heliobacteriaceae bacterium | reverse complement strand
GCGAAGTGTTCTTAGACTACGCCTGAAACAGAACCGATGTCAGGCAGCTTGCCGGGTCTGACTGACTGCGCACCTGGCGAATCAGCCGCTGCCAGTCAATCGTCAGCACGCGCTTGTCGCGCACGACGGGCACGCCGCCGACAATCGCGTCGCGGGCTTCGGCGGTTGAATAGACCAGATGCGCATAGACGTTGTAAACCGGCGCGCGTTCGAGGCTCGCTGAACCGGTATCCACGATGACCAGATCGGCCAGCTTGCCTTCTTCAATCGAACCAATCTGATCTTCCATCCCCAGCGCGTGCGCGCCGCCGATGGTGGCCATCGCAAAGATTTCACGCGCTGCGACGGCGTCAGCGCGGTGATGATGCAGCTTGGCCAGCCGCGCCGCCGTCGCCATCTCCTCAAACAGATTCGTCGTCGGAGCCGAAGCCGCGCCGTCAGTGCCCAGGCCGAGCCGCAACCCCTTGTCAAGCATGCGGCGAATCGGCGCCGCGCCGGAGGCCAGATTCATATTCGAGCGCGGGCAGTGCGCGATGCCGGCCTGATGTTCTCTGAGCAGCGTCAGTTCGCCTGACTGTGGATGCACGACGTGCGCGGCCAGCACTTTGACCTCAAACAAACCTTCGCGGGCGACGTAATGAATCGGCGTGGCGCCGTAGCGTTTCAGTATTTCGTCAACTTCGTGTTCGGTTTCAGAAAGGTGAATCAGCACCGGCGTGTCGGTGCGCTTCGCCAGGTCGCGCGCGGCCCGCAATGTTTCAGGGCCGCAGGTGTAAGGCGCGTGCGGCGCGACGGCGGGCGTAATGCGCGGGTGGCCTTTCCAGTCGCCGATGAACTTTTCGGCCAGCCGCAGACTTTCCAGCGTTCCACCAGGGGCATCCGGCGTGGGAAAATCCAGCACGGTTTCGCCGAGCACGGCGCGAATGCCCAGGGTGTCGGCTTCGCGGGCAATCTGCCATTCGTAATAAAACATGTCGGCGAAGGTCGTGATGCCGCCGAGCAGCATTTCAATGATTGAGAGCCGCGCGCCGACCTTGACGAAATCCTGATCCACACAGGCTTTCTCAATCGGGAAGATCGCTTCGGTCAGCCACCGTTCGAGCGGCAACCCGTCGCCCACGCCGCGCAGCAGCGAATGCGGCACGTGCGTATGCGCGTTGATCAGACCGGGAATCACGACGGCGTCAGTGGCGTCAATCGTCTGCTGTGCGGTCCATCCGGCAGGCAGTTCACCGACCGGGCAAATCTTTGCGATGCGCCCGTCGCGCACGGCAACGGCGGAGCGTTCGAGAACATCGAAGTCCGCGTTCATCGTAACAACTGTGGCGTTGAGAATGACCAGATCGAAGTCTTTCGGAGAGGTACTCAGATTATTCATAGGCAGCCTTTCGTCTGCTGGCGGGCAGGCCCGCGTTTTTGGCAGTATACGACGAATCAGGTCATTTCTGCCTGTTTTCATCGGCAGAGTTGTATAATGCCTGCGTTCCGTGTGGTCGCTTCAGATGAATTGGCCGAAAGTCTCTGCCCGACAGAGGCTGCATCAGGAAAGGGATGATTATGCGTTTTTCAGTTACGCTGCGCGCTTTCAGTGTGGTGGCGCTCTCATTGCTGCTCGCGGTGGCTGGTGTCGTTCCGGCGCAGCAGCCCAAAACCCAGGCCCCGCAACCGCCGAAACAGGAGCCGCCAAAACAGGACGCGAAAAGTAAGGAAAAATCCAAACGCGACCAGCGCCAGGGCGCGGTGGCCGAGGAGCAGACTCCGGCGACGGGCGAAGATCGCATCGTGGTGGACACTGACCTCGTGCAGCTTGACGTGACCGTGATTGACCAGAACAACGCCCCCATCTTCGATCTGAAGAAGGATGATTTCCAGGTCTTTGAAGACCGCATCAAACAGGAAATTCATACCGTCAGCCGCGAGGAGGTGCCGGTCAGCCTGGGCCTCGTGATTGACACCTCAGGCAGCATGCGCTCGAAACTGCAGACGGTCTCTGACGCCGCGCGCAACCTGATCCGGCAGATGAAAAATGATGACGAGTCTTTCATCGCGCAGTTCAAGGCCGAGCCGGAACTCGTGCAGGATTACACCCGCGACAAGCGCGAACTCGAAGACGCCATTGATCAGCTTTACAGGAGCGGCGGCACCTCGCTGCTTGATGCCATCGTCGCCACCGCTGATTACGCGCACCAGAAAGGCACACAGCGCCGCAAGGCCCTGATTGTCATTACTGACGGGCTTGAAAAAAACAGCTCGGTGAAAGAGAAGGAAGTGATGGAGGCGATGCGCGAAGACGAAGTGCAGGTTTACATGGTCGGCTTCATTGATGAAGAGGACGATCAGCGATCACTCTTCGGCAAATCGCCCGCGAAAAAAGCGAAGGAACTGCTCAGCCGCCTGGCCGAAGATTCCGGTGGCCGGGCCTTCTTTCCCAAAGATGTCAGCGAAATGTCGGCCATTGCCGAACAGATTGCGAGAGATCTGCGCACGCAGTATGTCATCAGCTACTATCCGACCAACGCCGACCGTGACGGCAAATTCCGCACGGTCAGAGTCGTGGTTGATTCAAAGGACAAACGCAAACTGATTCCGCGCACGCGCCAGGGCTATTACGCCCGCAAACCCGGCCAGCCCGTCCAGGCCGAAGCTGACAAAAAAGTTCTCAGCAAAAATCCCTGAGCCGGACGGCTCAGGCTTCGGTCAGCAGGTGCCGGGCAATGACGAGCCGCTGCACTTCGCTCGTGCCCTCGCCAATCGTGCAGAGTTTGGCATCGCGCCAGTGTTTTTCGACCGGGTAATCCTTCGTGTAGCCATAGCCGCCGTGAATCTGAATTGCCTCCTCGCAGACTTTGACCGCGATCTCAGAAGCAAAGAGCTTGGCCATGGCCGCTTCGCGCGTCGTCTGTCGCTTGTGATCCTTGAGCCACGCGGCGCGCTGCGTCAGCAGGCGGGCCGCATCAATCTGCGTGGCCATATCGGCGAGCTTGAACTGAATGGCCTGAAATTCATAAATCGGTTTGCCAAACTGCTGCCGCTCCTTTGAATACTTCAGCGCGGCTTCATACGCGCCCTGCGCAATGCCGATGGCGAGCGCAGCAATCGAGACTCTGCCGCCATCGAGAATCTGCATCGCATTGACAAACCCGCGCCCGCGTTCACCAAGCAGGTTTTCATCCGGCACAAAGCAGTCTTCAAAGATCAGCCCCGCCGTTTCTGAAGCCCGCACGCCCAGCTTGTTTTCCTTGCGCCCGGCAAGAAAGCCTGGCGTGCCGCGTTCGACCACGAAGGCGCTCACCCCGCGCGAACGCATCTCACGGTCAGTCACGGCCAGCACCACCGCAATGTCACCTGAAATGCCGTGCGTGATGAAATTCTTGGCGCCGTTCAGCACCCATCCGCCATCACGTTTGATGGCCGTCGTGCGCATCCCCGAAGCGTCAGAGCCTGAACCAGGTTCAGTCAGCCCCCACGCGCCGAGCTTTTCGCCTTTGGCGAGCGGCGTCACGAACCGTTTGCGCTGCTCAGTGTTGCCATACTGATAAAGATGATTGGTACACAGCGAATTGTGCGCGGCCACCGAGAGGCCGATTGAACCATCCACCCGCGACAGTTCTTCAATGACTATTGCATATTCCATGTAACCCAGCCCCGCGCCGCCGTACTCTTCAGGAAAGATCACGCCGGTCAGGCCCAGTTCACCAAGCTTTGCAAACAACTCTTTCGGAAAATACTGCGCCTCATCCCACGCCAGCACCTGCGGGCGGATTTCGGCTTCGGCAAATTCGCGCACAGCGCGTTTGATCTGCTGCTGATCTTCGGTCAGTTCAAAAGACATCGTCATGATCGCATCTCCTGGCACTCAGCACCGGGTCTGTTATCGCGGTTGGCAGATGGCTGTGAGCAGAGGAATTCGGAAGTCGGAATTCGGTAGTCGGCAGGAAGAGAAGTCGCAAGTCTTGCTGCTTCCTGTCATCTGTCATCTGCCATCTGCCATCTCGCTTTCAGCTTCCGAATTCCGACTACCGACTTCCGATCACTTTGGCAGCAGCGTCAGCGGCGGGGCCGCGCCCTGTTCCA
>CAYWDW010000598.1:0-4088 GCA_964457105.1 uncultured Heliobacteriaceae bacterium | reverse complement strand
TTCGCGGATCGCAATTCCGGGAAAGCTCGCACCGGCGAAAGCAAAGCGGCGAGCGCTCGCCGCACTCCACACCCGACGGCAGATCATCAACACACGTCCTGAGAATCACTCAATACTGACTCACAAAACGAGAGGTCATTATGCTCACAACACAGATTCGACTTTGGCGGACACTCGGTTTTGCCGCACGATTATTCGTGCTGTTCTGGCTCGGTTGCACGGCGGCGCTGGCGCAAAGTTTCAGCGATCAGGGCTTCACGGCTGAGACTGTGACCACGCTGCCGCCTTACAAAGCGGTCGGCCTGACGTTCGCGTCGGACGGGCGCATGTTCATCTGGCAGAAAAACGGCATCGTGCGCATCTATAAAAACGGGGCGCTGCTGCCGACGCCGTTCATTGACATTTCGGG
This sequence comes from uncultured Heliobacteriaceae bacterium, assembly GCA_964457105.1. Lineage (GTDB taxonomy): Bacteria > Acidobacteriota > Blastocatellia > RBC074 > RBC074 > DASRDU01. The sequence continues at coordinate 3,679 of CAYWDW010000598.1, read as the reverse complement.
CCGGGTCAACACCTATCTGGATCGCGGGATGCTGGGTCTGGCGCTCGATCCTGATTTTGCGGCGAATGGTTTTGTCTATCTGCTGTACGCTTACGAACCGAACGGGCAGCCGAACAATGACGGCATGAAAACTGCGCGCCTGACTCGCGTGCGCGCGGACCCGGCCAATCCTGACGTCGCGTTACCCAACAGCGAAACCATTATTCTGGGCAGCATCGGCACTGCGCCCTGCCCCAGCCCGCCCGATGGTTCTGACTGCATCGCTTCAGAAGGCAACACGCACAGCGTCGGCACGGTGCGCTTCGGGCCGGACGGCAAACTTTATTTCAGCGTCGGTGACGGCACCATGTCGGCCTATAACGATCCGGTGTCAATTCGCGCGCAGGATCTGAACAGTTACAACGGCAAGATTCTGCGGATCAATAAAGACGGTTCGGCGCCGGCTGACAACCCGTTTTATGACGGCACGAATTCGGTGCGCTCGAAAATTTATGCCTATGGTCTGCGCAATCCGTACCGCTTTGCGATTCATCCGACAACCGGCGACCTGATTCTTGGCGACGTTGGTTCGGATCAGGCCGAAGAACAGAATCGCGGGCGCGGAGTCAATTTCGGCTGGCCCTGTTATGAAGGCGACAAACCGCGCGATGGTTTTGTGAATGTGCCGGTTTGTCAGGCGCTGTCACCGGCCAGCGTGACGACGCCGCTTTATTTCTGGGATCACAAGGACGGCAACGCGGCTTCGGTGGGCGGCGCGTTTTACACGGCGGCGCAGTTTCCCGCGCAATATCTCAACAGCTATTTCTTTGCTGATTATGCGCGGGGCTGGATCAAACGCATGGTCTTTGATGGCGGCGGCAATCTGACCGATGTGCTGCCGTTTGCGACCGGGGCCGGAGCTATGGTGACTTTGGAGCAGGGGCCGGACGGCATGCTGTATTACATCGAACTCGTGAGCGGGCAGGTGCGCCGGATTCGCTACAGCGGATCAGCGCCAACTGCCGCCGCTTCAGCGACCATCACCGCCGGCATTGCGCCGTTGCAGGTGCAGTTCAGCAGCACAGGTTCAAATGATCCGAACGGCCTCGCGCTGAGTTATCAGTGGAATTTCGGCGACGGCCAGCAATCAACCGATCCGAATCCCGCGCACGTGTTCACGGCTGATGGTAATTACACAGTCACGCTCACCGTCAGCAATTCACAAAACCTCAGCGCGGCTGCGACGATCAAAATCATCGTGGGCAATCGCCCGCCAACCGCTACCATCACGGCACCGCAGAACGGCACGCACGCGACACCGGGCCAGGTCATCACGTTTCAGGGCACGGCTGATGACCCTGACGAATCGCTGACGGCGAATGCCATGTCGTGGCAGGTGCTGCTGCATCACGATGACCATATCCACCCGCAACAAAGCGTGAACGGCGCGACGGGCAGCTTCACGGCTGAAGCGCATGGCAACGGCGCCTATTTTTACGAAATCATTCTGACCGTGACTGACAGCGGCGGACTGAAGGATGCGCGCAGCGTCAATGTCTACGTTGACGCGCAGGACACAACGCCTCCGGCCAACTGGCAGAACACTGACATCGGCATCAGCGGCCCGGCAGGCAGTTACAATTTCAGCAACGGCGTCTTTACGGTCAGGGGTTCGGGCTATGACATCGTTGGTCAGTACGATTCATTTCATTACGTGTATCAGCCGCTGACCGGTAACGGACAGATCACGGCGCGGCTGACGGGCATTGACAATACTGACGTGTGGGCCAAGGCCGGCGTGATGATTCGTGAAAGCCTGACGCGCACTTCGCGTTACGCGATGATGCTGGTCACGGCGCAGCGCGGCGCGGCGTTTCAGCGCCGACTGAACACGACCGAAGACAGTCAGCACACGCTGCTCAGCGGTTTGTCAGCGCCAATGTTCATCAGGCTGACGCGCCAGGGCAATCTCATTTCAGCTTACTTCTCGGCGAACGGCACTGACTGGACGCTGGCCGGTGCTGAAAACATCAACCTGCCTGACACGGTGTATATCGGCCTGGCCGTCACGAGTCACAACAACCCTGTGTTGTGCGCGGCGACCTTCGATCAGGTCAGCCTGAGCGGAGCAGGCGCGCCCGGCAATGTGCCGCCTTCAGTGGCGCTGACGGCTCCGGGCAATGGCGCGACCTTCACGGCTCCGGCCAGCCTGACGCTGACGGCGAGCGCGAGCGATGCCGATGGCACAGTCAGCAAAGTTGAATTTTTCAATGGCGCAACTTTGCTCGGCACGGCGGCGGCGGCTCCGTTTCAGTTCGCGTGGTCGAATGTCCCGGTCGGCAATTACAACCTCACTGCGCGAGCCACTGATGACAAAGGCGCAACGGCAACTTCGGCGGCGATCAGCATCACGGTTGGCGCGGCGGGTGGCGCTTCCTGGCGCAGCGAAGACGTAGGCATCAGCGGCCCGGCAGGCAGCGCGACTGTTGTTAACGGCGTGTTCACGGTCAAAGGTTCAGGCTATGACATCTGGGGCGCCTACGATTCGTTCCAGTTTGTGTGGCAACCACTCAGCGGTGATGGTCAGATCACGGCCCGCGTGCTGAGCGTTGAGAACACAGACCCCTGGGCCAAAGCCGGGGTGATGATTCGTGAAAGCCTGACCAGGCAATCGCGGCATGTGATGCTCGCCGCCAGGCCGCAGGAGACTGCCGCCTTTCAGCGACGACTCGAGCAGGGCGGCGACAGCCTGCACACTTCGGTGGGCAGTAATGCCAAACCGCTCTGGCTGCGGCTCAAGCGCACCGGCAATGTCATCACGGCCTACTGGTCAACCGACGGCAGCACCTGGATTGCTGGCGGCACCGAAACGCTCAACCTGTCCGGCACCGTTTACATCGGTCTGGTCGTCACGAGTCACAACAACCCTGTGCTTTGCACGGCGACCTTCGATCAGGTCAGCGTCATTGCCGGAACGCCATAGGGTTGAAGCGAAAAAGCGAGATGACGGAACAGACGGAAATAACGAAACAGACAACTCAGACAGTGATGAACTCAATCCTGTGTTCCGTCTGTTCCGTTATTTCCGTTTGTTCTGTCATCTCGCCGTGCTTCTTTTGCAAACATTGATTCAGCTTTTTTGCGGAGTTCAGATGGCGATGACAGCAAAGATGGTTTACCTGCTCAGCCAGTATCCGGCAGTCAACACAACTTACCTGGTGCGCGAAGTCCGGCAGCTTCGCGCCTGCGGTTTTGATTTGCCGGTGATTTCAGTGCGCCCGCCTGACCGGCCCCTGGCTGAGCTGATGCAGGCCGAACGCGACGAAGCCGCGACGACCTTTTATCTGCTGCCTTTCGGCTTCAGCCGGACAGCGGGGCCATTGCTGCGTGCGGCCCTGATGCGGCCTGTCGCGCTGCTCAAAGGTTTGCTGCTGGCGCTGGCGTGCAGCCTTTACGACTTGAAAAGGCTGCCGCATTGCGTGGCCTATTTTCTCGAAGCCGTGCGGGCGGGCGACTGGATGATGAAGCGTCGCATCAGTCACGTGCATACGCATTATGCGTCAACGGTGGCGTGGCTGATGACGGTCATTTATCCGGTCACGATGTCCCTGACGATTCACGGCTATGAAGAGTTTGAGAATCCGCTGCGCTTCAGGCTGGCTGAAAAGATCCGAGCGGCGGCGTTCGTTCGCACGATCAG
>CAYWDW010000597.1:0-4103 GCA_964457105.1 uncultured Heliobacteriaceae bacterium | reverse complement strand
ACCGTTTCAGTTCCCTTCCAGCGCGGAAAGGCGAGCGCGATTTCAACCGATTGTTGGCTGCCCGGCGCAGTTGCATCAAACTGCCGCGCACCGATGCCTGTCCATACAAGCGCCGGATCGAGTTCATAAAACCCAAGCGCGCCGTAATTTTCCCGGCGCTGGTAATAGACCAGATGACGGCCCGGCAGGTCAGCGAAATCCTGCGGCGCAATCGCGTGATCGGGCGGGTTCGCCGTCTCCCATCCGTCGGGAAATTTGACCTGCTCGCTGCCTTCCATCCACTTGTCAAACGGTTCATAAGGCGCCGCTGAAACCGAACTGAAAAAGAATCCATAGGACGCAGCGGCTTCAGTCATTGAAGCCTGCCAGCGCAGCACAGGGCTGCCGGCATACCAGACAAATTCCCACGTTTCGCGCTGATTGCCGAGGCGCGCACCGCTCAGCCTGACGCGGGCGCGCAACGGTCCGGCTTCGATGATTTCGACCTGATCGAAGGCGCTGCTGTGCGCCTGTACATCGAGAAAGGTGCCGAAGCCTGCGCTCTTTTTGCCATGCTTCAGCGGCTCGCTTACATCGGGCGAAGTGTCAATCAGATTAAGCATGCGCTGTTCACCGGCGGTCTTGTTGTAAGCCGCGATGAGCGCGGGTTCAGTGTTTTCAAGCCCCAGGTTCAGCAGCACGCCGAACCGATCATTCGCCATCTCGATGCGACCAGCCCCAACGCGCCGCGCCGTGATGACTGATGCCGCAGGCTGTCGCGCAACTGATGCATCCGTGAGCAAACGATACTGCGGCCTTTCGCCTGGCATCAGCGTCGCCTGAAACATCAGCTCCGCAGTCCTGATTGAACCGTCAGGATAAGTTGCGGTGACGGCAAGCTGCGAAACTATTTCGCGGCCATCAGGCGCGATAACGCGCAACTGATCCGGGCGCGCTTCACCGCGAGCGAATTGCAGCGCGACGGTGACGACTTCGTTGTCGCGACGATAAATGCCGGTGGGTTCTTCAAGCGTGATCGTCCTGGCTCTGGTCACAGGCTGCGCGGCGATGTGTGGCAGCATCAGGATCAGCAGCAGGCCGGATAGTAAAAAGGTGACTCTGTTCATCGTCATTGTCTTTGTGTTTCTTCGCGTGGTGGTGTGAATGAAGCTGCTGCTTCACATCGGCAATTGACATCTCCGGCCCGTGAGACTATGTTCTCAGCGCCTTCCCCACAAACCATAACTGATCACGAGGCAATTTTCTCGCGGCCTCACTGCCCCATTCAAAACCAGTTCATCTGACATCAGGCCGGTCTGGCGGAAATCATCCTCAATCCAGCCCGGTCACTACAGCAAGGAGAAAGCGAATGCCAGCTAAAAAAGCCGCCGCCAAAACGGCGCTTCCGAAACCTGTTGTGATTGCTTCAAAGGAACTCCGACTGACCATTCCGCGCAAGGCTCTGCTGCCCGAGATCATCAGGGAGCTTGAACGCGGCTTCAAAATCGCCGGATGCGAAGGCTGCCGGTCAGGACTCGACAAGATCGTGCTCGGTGGCGAAGTGATTCAGAAGACCCTCTGATCCCAATGGCATTGAATTAAGAGGCAGAGAGATGACTGCAACATTCGGAAATAACGAAACATACGGAAACAAAACTGACCAGCGTCAGAAACTTTCCGTGCCTTCCGTTATTTCCGTTTGTTCCGTCATCTCTCTTCCGGCTTGTCCATCGCTTAACTCAATGCCATTGTCATCTGAGCCACACCCGGCTCAGTTCATTCAATGACCCGCGAAGTGATGTGCAGGTTGATTGCTCGTCGCTTCACGGGTTCTTTGCTGCTGGTTCAAGGTATGAGCGATCAGATGGCTCCGGCCAGGCTCGGCATCGGGCTGCTTTATCAGAAACAGTTTCGTCCGCACCTGGCGGCGTGGCGCGAGCATTTCGATTTTCTCGAAGTGATTCCCGATCAGGCCTGGCACGATCTCGGCACAGATCGGCAGCCCCGCTACCTTGAGGTTCGTGAAGAGGTGGATTACCTGCGGCACCTGAGCGCCGCAGTGCCGCTGGTGCTGCACAGCATCGGGCTGTCCATCGGCAGCGCCTGCCGGTTTGATCGCGCGCACGTGGCGCAGCTTGCGCGCTGGTATGAATGGCTGCAATTCCCCTGGCACAGCGATCATCTGGCTTTCATCTCAGCCGAACACAGCGGCGCTGAAGTGATTACGGGCGTGACGCTGCCGCTGCCTTACGATCAGGAATCAATCGAACTGCTGAAGCCGCGCATCGCTGAAATCCGCGCGCAGATTCCGGCGCCGTTCCTGCTCGAAAATAATGTTTACTTCTTTCAGTACCCCGAACAGGAATTTGACGAACCGGATTTTCTCAATCGCCTGTGCGAAGCGAGCGGCTGCGGGCTGCTGCTCGATCTGCACAACGTTTACACGAACAGTCGCAATCACGGCACTGACCCGTTTGAATTTCTGAAGCGGCTGGACCTCAGCCACGTCATTGAAATTCACACGGCCGGCGGCCTCGAAGCGAGCGGCTTTTATCAGGATGCGCATTCTGATGTCAGCCCGCCGGTGGTCTGGCAGATGCTGGAATGGGTGCTGCCGCGCTGCCCCAGGCTCGGCGGCGTGGTCTTTGAACTGCTCGGTTCGTGGTTCAGCGAAGTGGGCGAGGAGAAGCTGATCGCGCAGCTTCAGCGCATGAAACAAATGTGGCCGCACCATCGCCCGGCCACGCTCAGGGAGGTCGCATGAGTCAGCAAAGCTTTCAGGCCGCTGTCGCCCGGCTGACGCTTGATCCGGCCTGGCGCGAACTTGTGCGCGCGCAGGGATCGGCGGCGCTTGATGACGACCTGACCGCACTTGAACAGCGGCGCATCATTGCCGTCGCCGCTGATCGCGGGATGGATGCGACACGGCTGCTGCACAAGGCTTTTCGGCTGACCAAGCTTTATAACTTTCTGCCGCTGACCTGTCAGGCGCTCGGCTCTGACCGGCTGGCCGCAGAGGCTGGCGCTTACTGGCATGCGAGCCTGCCCGTGAGCCATTACTTTCTCGAAGAATGCCTGGGTTTCTGCGCGCACCTGAAACAGCGGCTGCGGTCAGGGCTGCGCGTGAAATATCTGGCTGAGGTAGTGGCTTATGAATGCGCCGCGCTTGAGTTGCGCGAGGCGCAACTGGTCGGCGACCTGACGGCAATTCGGATCGTTGATTTCGGCTGCGATGCGGTGACGTTGTTTGAGCAACTGGCAGCGAAACGGCGACTGCGCGGCATTCCGCGCGGGACGTGCAGGCTGATCGGACAGATCGGGCCGGACGGTTCGATCACCTGGGAAGTGGCTGATTAAGTCAATGCGCCCTGCACGCCCTGGCGCATTGATCTAAGGTTTCTGTTCAGAATCCTCGACCAGCGAAATGAGCAGCGGGAAGTTACCGAGCGGCGCGTGCGATTCAATATACAGGCCGTAATCATTGATCGAAGCCGCGCTGGCGGCCAGCGGCAGCGATTCGAGCGCGTTCAGCATCGCAGTGTCGTTGCCGCCTGCTTTGCCGTTCACCCGGCGTGAGAGCGCCGTCATCATTTCGCCGGTCTCTTCCCGGACTGATGAAAAGCTGAGAATCGCCGCCGGTTGCGCGGGTTTGCTGGCGGCGGTGAAAGGCGGCGTGCTGACCAGCGAACGCCCCTGCTGGTGCGCATCAATCAGTCGCATGACCTGCGGCATCCCGCCCAGCGCCAGAAAATCGCCGATGAACGCACCGACGCCGCGCTGTTTGCTGCCTGACACCATCAGTTCGACATTCCGATACTGCTGCCGCGCCGGACCTGCGCCGCCGCTGGTCAGAAACTTTTCGGCAAAGCGTTGCAGCAGATTGCGGTCACGCGCCGCAATCAGCAGCGCGCGGTCAGCCAGGTTGTCGCTGAAACTGATCGAAGCGATTTCATTGCCAAAGGCTGGCGCGGGATTTTCATTCGGCTTCAATCCAAGCAACGCTTCGCGCGCGCCCAGAAACACGCGGTGCAGAATGAAACTCTGGCCCGTGCCGAGTTGCGATGAAATGGCGATTTCGAGTCCGTCAAGCGCCGCAATCGGATTCTCGACGTTGATGATCGTCA
>CAYWDW010000596.1:321-4131 GCA_964457105.1 uncultured Heliobacteriaceae bacterium | reverse complement strand
AAAAAATGAAAAGCACGCCTGGGTCCGCATCGCTTCCAGCGTGCTTTCAGCAAGCGGCTGATTGACAGGGAACAGGTCTCTTGCCATTAGCACGCTGGAAGCGATGCGGACCCAGGGGCTTTCCGAGGAGGGACTGCGATGACTGATTATTCCGGTCGCATGGCAATCATCGGCGCCGGGCCGTGCGGGCTGGCCATTGCGAATGGATTGCAGCGGCATCAGATTCCTTACGATCAGTTCGAGGCCGATGATGACGTGGGTGGCAACTGGTATCACGGCGTCTATACGACCGCGCACATTATTTCATCGCGCAAAACCACTGAGTATTCTGACTTCCCGATGCCGGTTCACTACCCTGATTTTCCGAGCCGGGAACAGATGCTCGTCTACCTGCGCGCTTACGCCGATCATTTCAGACTGCGCGAGCAGATTGAGTTCAGCACGACGGTGCTGATGTGCCGCCCCCTGGCTGACGGGCGGTGGGAAGTCGAACTCTCAGGCGGCGCGAAGCGCATCTATCAGGGCGTGCTGGTTTGCAATGGCCATCACTGGCATCGGCGCTGGCCGGAACTGCCCGGCGAATTTATCGGTGAATACTTTCATTCAAAGGATTACAAAAGCCCTGAGCAGTTGCAGGGCCGTCGCGTGCTGGTCATTGGCGGCGGCAATTCGGCCTGCGACATCGCTGCTGAAGCGGCCCGCGTCGGTCGCAGTTGCCACATCAGCCTGCGGCACGGGTACTGGTTTCTGCCGAAGACGCTGTTTGGCAAGCCGCTGGTTGAAGTGCTGCCCGGCTGGGTGCCGGTCTTTGCGCAGCGCCTGATGCTGCGGGCCGCGCTGCGCATTGTCTTCGGCAGGTATGAAGATTACGGTCTGCCGAAACCCGATCATCGCATCTTCGACCGGCATCCAACGATCAGCAGCGAACTGCTGCATTACGTGCGTCACGGGCGCATTCTGCCGAAGCCGGACATTGACAGCGTGCAGGGACAGCAGGTGCGTTTTACCGATGGCAGTCTTGAAGAATACGACACGATTGTGGCGGCGACCGGCTATCACGTCAGCTTTCCGTTTCTGCCGCCCGGCCTTGTGGAAGTGCGGCACGGCAACCTGGCGATGGTTTATGGCGGCGTCTGTCCGCCGGAATATAAAAACCTCTACATTGTCGGGACGATGCAGCCGCGTTATGGGTTCGGGCCGCTGATTACGCGCGCGGCTGATCTGATTGCGCAGATCATCAAAATGCAGCAGCAGATGGAACTGCCCATCGGACTGGTGATGAAGGAGACAGGTTCGCCCCTGCCGAAAACGCACCTCGTCAATCCGCACGCGGCGTTGCGGCAGATGTGGCTGGCTGAAAAGTTTCTGCCCGCGCTGCTGAAAAAAGAGCGCCGACTGCGCGACACCCTGCGCGACCAGGCCCGCCCCGACCTGCATCACCTGGCCAGCGTCACGGCGCCGACTGATCCTGAGGTCTACTGATTTTCGGTCGTGGGGCAGGCAGGAGAGATCACAGAACAAACGGAAATCACGGAACAGACGGAACATCTCCGGGGGCGTAGGAGTTTCCGTGTGTTTCGTGATTTCCGTTTGTTCCGTGATCTCTTCTTTGTCTCTCCTGACTGATCCTGAGGTCTGCTGATTTTTACTTCGCTGCTGTGCTGGATGCTGAATGGGTCGCGGCTTGACTGCTGTCGCTCGTCCAGAGTCTATTGACCACCCACAGCAACCCCAGCCCGCTGATGACGAACACGGCTCCGAGGCCGAGGGCATAAGCCGTGCGCCCGTAAAGCAGATTGCCGACCGTGAAGAGCGATGCCCAGATCGCCATGCACCCCGCAACCCAGCCAATCAGCGCCAGCGGAATGCTGTCACCGGTCTTCGCCACTTCAGCTTTGGTCAAACCTGATTTCTGCCGGATGACTTCCCAGCCGGGGCCAGCCGGGCGCACCTTCCGGTAAAATTCAATCAGCGTCTGCTGATCCGTCGGCGGCGCCAGATAAGCCGCGAGCAGCCAGCACACGGTCGTGACTGCAATCGTGATGAGCAGTCGGGTCGCGGAACTCGTCGCATAGATCTGCTGTTTTTCGAGGACCAGAAAAACCACCGAGACCAGAAACGAACTGATCATCGCGGCGACTTCGCACCACGCATTGACGCGCCACCAGAACCAGCGCACCAGATAAAGCAGCCCGGTGCCGGCCCCGACCTGGAGGATAATATCGAAGGCATCCTTCGCCGTATCCAGCACGAAGACCAGACCCGATGACAGAATAAAGAGCACCACCGTCATCACTCGTCCGGCAAAGACGTAGTGTCTTTCTTCGGCGCGGTCGTTGATAAAGCGGCGATAGAAATCGTGTACCAGATAGGACGCGCCCCAGTTAAGGTGCGTCAGAATCGTGGATGAATTGGCCGCGACCAGGCCCCCGACCATCAGCCCGACAAAGCCGACCGGCAGAAATCTGAGCATGGCCGGATAGGCAATGTCATGGCCGAGCAGTTTCGGATCGAGATTCGGGAAGGCCGTCTGAATGTCTGACAATTGCGGATAGACCAGGATCGAAGCGAGCGCCACCAGAATCCACGGCCAGGGCCGCAGCACATAATGCGCGATATTGAAAAACAGCACCGCGCCGAGCGCGTCCTTCTCTGACTTTGAAGCCAGCATGCGCTGTGCAATGTAGCTGCCCCCGCCCGGTTCAGCGCCCGGATACCAGACCGCCCACCACTGCACCGCAATCGGCATAATGAAGACCGCGAGCGCCAGATTCCAGTTATTCGTGAAGTCGGGCAGCACGTCGAGATAATTGATTCCGCCCGGCCCCTTCATCGCGGACAGCTTTTCGACCAGACCGTGCAAACCGCCGACCTCCGGGAGCCTGAGCGCAAAATACGCCGCCGCAATCACCGCCGTCATCTTGATGAAGAACTGAATCATGTCAATCACCAGCACGCCCCACAGCCCCGAATGCGTCGCAAAGACCACATTGAGCACCCCGACAAAGGCCAGCGTCTGCCAGCGCTCCAGCCCGAAAAGAATCCCGGCAATTTTGCAGGCCGCCAGATTCACCGTCGCCATAATCAGACAGTTGAAAAGCAGCCCCAGATAGATTGACCGAAAGCCGCGCACCGCGCCGGCAGCTTTGCCCGAATAGCGAATCTCGTAAAATTCGAGATCGGTCAGCACGCCCGAACGCCGCCACAACCGCGCATAAAAAAAGACCGTCGCCACGCCGGTCAGCACAAAGGCCCACCAGACCCAGTTGCCCGCCACGCCCTGCCGCCGCACGATGTCCGTGACCAGATTCGGCGTGTCGCTGCTGAAGGTCGTAGCGACCATCGAAAGTCCGGCCAGCCACCAGGGCACCGAACGGCCTGAAGCAAAAAATTCCGAAGTGTTCTTGGCTGATCGTTTGCCCAGAAACAGGGCCGGAGCAAAGCAGATGGCAACAGCCAAAAAGGCGATTATCCAGTCAAGTGCGCCGAGGTGCATTGATGATCCTTTCAGTTTGTCTGGCGAAAGTCAGATACCGCAGTTAACCAGGCGTGATGTGTGCAGTGGGATACTAGCTTTTGCGCCCGCTTCTGTCGAGTCCGCGCCGCGCCATGAAAAAGGGGGATCAGCTTGATCCCCCTGATTAATCGAACCGCGTTGCGCTCAGGTCAATTGCGCGTCCGGTACAGTACCGGGGGCGTGATCGAGCGGTTTCCGAACCGCGCGCGCACCCGCGCGGGTCTGGGTCCCACAGTTGGCGCGGGGACCCTCCCGGGTCAGGGCCAGGGTGTTTTAGTTGTACAGAATCGCGA
>CAYWDW010000596.1:0-311 GCA_964457105.1 uncultured Heliobacteriaceae bacterium | reverse complement strand
CATCCACCCGCTCGCTCACGCTCGCGTACTGTCCCCGTCTTGCGGGGGCCGATTTAGAAGTGGAACTTCAGCGCGAATTCGATGATGCGTGGCGGGCTGATCACGCTGGTAACCTGCCCAAAGGTGAGCGAGGTCTGGTTAAACCCGCTGGCCGGCGGATTGAAGCTGGGATGATTGGTGAAGTTGAAGAACTCGGCGCGGAAATCGAAGAACTTGCTTTCCGAAAGCTTGAACTTCTTGCCCAGGCCGAAATCCCAGTTGAAGAAGCCCGGCGCGCGCAGGATCCCGACGCCGGCGCTGCCGAACGATCC
>CAYWDW010000595.1:0-4137 GCA_964457105.1 uncultured Heliobacteriaceae bacterium | reverse complement strand
GTGTATCAACTCTGGTCTCCTCTGTGAACCTCTGCGGCCTCTGTGGTGACTTCATATTTCATTGTTGCGTGTCTCGCTTCAGCATCCAGATGCTGAAGTTTGTCGTGGTTCTGCTGCACCTTCTCGCGCTGACCGCCTGCGCGCCACAGGCCGAGCGGCAGGCGGCGTCTCAACCGGCGACCGCGAAGACGCTGCCCACAATTTCCGCCGCAGATGATGGCAGGCAGATTGTGGGTCAGACGATCTACGTGCCGATCTATTCGCACATCTATATCCGGGATCAAAGCCGGGCGATCAATCTGACCGCGACGCTCAGCATTCGGAATACGGATGCGCAAAACCCGATTCGGATCAACTCGGCGCGTTATTACGATACGAATGGCACGCTGGTCAAAGAGTATGTGCCGACGCCGCTGCGCCTGGCGCCGATGGCTTCGACTGACTTTGTCGTGGCTGCGGACGATACGAGCGGCGGGGTGGGCGCAAACTTTATTGTGGAATGGAGCGCCGGCGTTGAAGTGACAATGCCGGTGGTCGAGGCGGTCATGATCAGCACGGCTTCTCAGCAGGGGATTTCATTCGTGAGCGCGGGCCGGGTCATCAGGGACCGCACGCCGCCAACAACGGGCAAGTGAACGGCGCAGATCATTTCAAGGATCGGACAGAACAAGCTGTCTTGCTGACCCGCATCTGGTCCGCAGCAAAGACGGTCGTGCCTGAAACCTGTAGCACGTTGTGCTGTCCGGCTTCTGCCATCCACTATAGCTGGGCGTTGCTTTCTCCTGGGATGCACCGGCCTCGACTGACTTATCCCTGCGGCGCGCAAAAATAAGCGTTGCATCGCGCCCCGGCGCGCGTATACTCGCCTCCGCCTCGTACCAATCCGCCCATACTCGCCCCTGCCCCGTCCACATCCGCCAAAGATTATTCGTGAAGCGAAGACGGCCACGTCCTGCGACGCGGGGTTTCGCAAAAGGCAGATTTGAGATGAGAGCCAGGTTGTTGTGCCATAGTTTCTCTGCCAGCACGCCCTGTTTGTCAGGCCCCGCAGTTTTATCAGAAAAAAAGGAGGCATCGTGAGAACAAGAAGAAAAATCATGGGAAAGATGAACCGGCAACCGCGATTTTGCAGCGCAGTTGCTGCTGTCGTGTTCCTGTTGTCCATCACCGTTACTACCTCGGCGCAGGAAGACGTAAACGGAAAATATCAAGTCGGCCAGCGCGTGCAGTGCGAATTTCCAGAACGTTCGGGCACGTTCAGAATCGGAACGATCATTAACGTTAACGGTGCCGGCAGCAAATTGACCTGCTGCCGGTACCGCGTGCGATTTGATGATGAAGAACCGTTATGGCGTGAGGAAGGCCGTCTTTGCGCAGAACGTTCGATCAAACTGCTCAGCGAAACCAGGCCAGCCCAAACAGCCAGGCCCGCGACAGCCAGGCCCGCGACAGGCAAGCCCGCGCCGCCTGAGCAGGACGAGTCCAGGGCCTGTCCCTTCAACAAAGATTATAAGAAGGTGTCGAACAGCGCGCCGCCCTCCGCAGCGCTTTTCAAAAGCGTGATCTTTGCCTGGGAATTCGACTTGAATAAGCGGTTCCGCGATTTCGGGCTGACGTTTCTGGAATTCAAAATGGCAGCACCCTACAAAAACCGCGTGTACCCAGGCGTGAACATCCGAAGAGATGTGGACACGGCGCGCCCCGGCACGACGATTTACCCGCTCAAACTCAAACAGCTAAAGTGCCAGAAAGACGTGAGCATCACGATTCGCCGGATTGAGGAGATTGAATACAGTTGTTACAAGGATGAGTTCGGCGAATGGGTGTGCAAAAACGGCGCGCCGAAGCTCATTGAGCATACCTCGTTTGAGCATCAATAGAGCGTTCCTTCAGTCTGCTTGTGGTGGCGTGTCGTCGAGGACTGGCGCGCCTTCTCAATCCACTGGATCAGATGGCAATGGCGTGCAGGAGACAGTTACGCGAGCGTGAGCGAGCGCCCGGTTAGCCGCGCCTGGGCGCTCGCTCACGCTCGCGCACTGTAACAGCACCTGGTTGCCGGACACGCCATCGCCATCTGCTCTGCGTGTCATGGCGGCGCGGTTGCGACGTTGATCAGTCGCACAGGCTGGCCAGATCAGTGACGGTCGAATCAGTGAACTGCTGCGCCAGTCGCGGTCAGGGCAGGCGATTTCAAATAAGCGAGGCCGCACCAGTGTCATCACGGATTCAATCGTGACGGCGCGGATGCGGCCTGTTTCTTTGTCGGAGGCCTGGATTGATGAGAAGTGGCCTGACAATCTTCGGCCCGGCGGTCGAATCATCCGCTGTGAACGGGTATGATATGGCGGTCTGAAGGCCACAATAACACTGCGCACACTGGCAACGGCCTGTCCGTTTGTTGCACCGGGACAGGGAAGGGGAGTTGCAATGCGCGCAGTTGGAAAGGTCGCAGGGTTAAGAATACTGATGAGCATTGGAACATCTCCGGGGGGGCTGGTGAGCGAGCGCATCGAGAAACTCTTTGCGGAGTTGCCTGCGCCGGGTTCGCCTGAATATTTATCGCACCTGCGGACGGCGGATGCGACGGCATTGCCCGCGCAGGTGCTGGTGCGCGCTTATCGGCGACTGTGCGCTGACGGGCACGCAGCGGCGGCTGAAGCGACGCTGGCGCGGCTGCTTGATGGCCGCGACCCGCACGGATATTTGCGGGTCATTCGCCGCTTGTCAAAACAGCAGGTGCCCGGCAATCAAAGCTGGCACGATGCTGAAGATTTGTTTCAGGCGGCGGTGCTTCAAATGACAAAGGTCCTCAGCACGCCGCGCGGGGTGCTGGCCGAAGTCGCCTGGGTGCGCTTCTGCCAGAACTGTTTTGAAGATGCGTGGCGCGCCATGCACGGGCGACGCGGCGAACGGTTGCGCATCGAATTTGCCGAGCCGATGAAAGACGATCAATCCGATGAGCTGGTCTTTCCGGTCGAACAGACGACGGGCGACAGCGCGCCGTGGCACGCGGGCGCAAAACAAAGCGAACTGCCGCGGATTGAAAGGCTGATTGAAAAAACGATTGCGGCGATGTCCGATCCCCTGATGCGTGCGGTTGCCGCCGATCAGTTCAGCGATGATCCTTCGCCGATTTCAGCGGGCCGTTCAAATCAGGGCCGACCGCCCCTGACTGAACAACTCGGCGCGAGCCGCTTTCAGATTTCCCGCGCGCTGCGTAATGCCAAAGCCCGGCTCGCAGGCGCGCTGCTGGCGGATGATGAATTGAAAGTTGACACAGCCTGGCTGCGTCGGTTCATCGCCACGAATTAACACGAAGCTGCACGAATGCCTGAATCATGATTCGCGCTCATTCGTGTTCGGTTGTGGCTGGAAGTAAAAAGTTATGATTACCGAACTGAGTACCGCACAATTTGACCGCGACACGCTCGACCGCCTGTGCGCCGAAGTTGAAATCGCCTGGGCAGACCGGCGCGACGATGCAGCCGTGGACCGGCTTGCCGCGCAGCATCCTGAATATGCGCGCTCGCTTTATGATTTCTTTGCGCTGCTCGTCGCGCTTGAGATCGAAGCGCTGCCGGTGGCGACAAACGTGGTTTCATTGATGGAATATCTGACCCGCCGCACGGGCGCGAAACCAAAGGCGATTGCCGAGAAAATGAAAGTGCCGTATCCGCTGCTGCATCAGGTGTCGCGTTACCCGCAGCAGGTGCCGGCTCCGGCGCGGCGCGAAATCTCCGAACGCGCCGCCCAGGCCTGGGGCCTTGACCGGGCACAGACGCTGGAGGTGCTTGAAGAGCCGTCGCGCGTGCAAATGGCCGCTTCGCGCGATCAGTCTTACGCCGATGCGCCTGACTTCCGCGAAATGCTCAAACGGGCGAAGCTGACGAAGCGGGAGCAGGAATACTGGCTGTCACTGGGCAGGTAACTTTGCGGGCGAAAGTGTGCGGCCATGGAATGACCGCAGAGCAATGACATGGAATGAAGAAGAGATGACGGAACAGACGGAAATAACGGAACAGACGAAAGGTTTCTGACGCTGTTCCGTATTGTTTCCGTGTGTTTCGTTATTTCCGTCTGTTCCGGCATCTCTCTTTCCGGCTCGTTTCGTCGGGTTTCACCCGCGGCGTTTAAATT
>CAYWDW010000594.1:0-4139 GCA_964457105.1 uncultured Heliobacteriaceae bacterium | reverse complement strand
CGCAGGGGCAATGACATTGAATTAAGAGGAAGAGAGATGACGGAACACACGGAAATAACGGAAGGCACGGAAGGCTTCTGACGCTGGTCAGTTGTGTTTCCGTGTGTTTCGTTATTTCCGTGTGTTCCGTCATCTCTCTGCCTGCTTTTCCATCGCTTAACTCAATGCCATTGCCCTGTAAGGGCGTCAGAGATTTGGTATCGAACCATTCAGGCTGGTTTTCTGACGCCCTTACAGGGCTGGCAATCTTTGGGCCGATCTTCCAGGGGTTACGCTGCCGCTTTACCCCCGGCTATTAAATTGCGCCCCTGCGGGGCAAGGGATTTATAGCAGCTAAGGCATTTATGGCAACTGCGGCGCTCGGAAGCCGCTCCCTGACGGTCGCGGTACTGTACCGCGACCGTCAGGGAGCGGCTCTGCACAATGCAGTACCGCGAGCGCGGGAACATTCAACCAAAGGTAAAGATGATCGAATTCGGCAGCGACGTGTGCCGTGACCTGACGAAAGCGGCGCAGCTTGAATGGCTGGAAACCAATGGCCTCGGCGGGTTCGCTTCGTCAACTGTGGCGGGTCTCAATACGCGGCGTTATCACGGGCTGCTGGTGGCGGCGATCAAGCCTCCGGTGGTGCGCACGGTGCTGCTCGCAAAACTTGAAGAGACGCTGGTCATTGACGGGCAGCGGTATGAACTCTCGGCTAATCAGTATCCCGGCGCGGTGCATCCGCAGGGTTATCAGTTTCTGAAAAGGTTCAGGCTTGATCCGTTTCCGGTTTTTACTTACGAGGTCGCCGGGCTTGAACTTGAAAAATCCGTCCTGATGATTCACGGCGAAAACACGACCGTGATGCAGTATGAAATCATCGGCCACACGGCGCGCCGCGTGTCGCTTGAACTGCGCCCGCTGATTGCCTTTCGTGATTATCACAGCCTGACGCACGAAAACGGCGCGCTCAATGCCGCAGTTCAAATGGCAGACGGGCTGGCGACGGTGACGCCTTACGCCGGGCTGCCCGCGCTGCATTTCGCACACGATGCTGATGAAATCGAACTGACGGGCTGGTGGTATCGCAATTTTGAATACGCCATCGAACGCGAGCGCGGGCTGGAGTTTCGTGAAGACCTGTTCAGTCCGTTCGCTTTGAAATCAGACCTGACGCAGCGTCAGGCGGTATCAATCATTGCCTCGACTGAGCGGCGCGAAGCGGCTCAGGCCGCGTTGCTCAGACAGGCTGAAATCAGGCGGCGGGCAGCGATTAAAGCGCTGTCAGCCGTTGATGATGAACTGGTGCGCACGCTGACCGCCGCGACAGATCAGTTCATCGTCGCGCGCGGCGATCACAAAACCGTCATCGCCGGTTATCACTGGTTCAGCGACTGGGGCCGCGACACGATGATTGCGCTGCCGGGATTGACGCTGGCGGTCGGGCGCGCGGATGCGGCGCGGGACATCCTGCTTGAGTTTGCGCGTTACGTTGATCAGGGGATGCTGCCGAATCGCTTTCCTGACGCGGGCGCGGCGCCGGAATACAACACGGTTGATGCAACGCTCTGGTTCTTTGAAGCGGTGCGTCAGTTGATCGCTTACACCGGTGATGAAGATTTCGTGCGCGCACATCTGTACGAAGTGCTGAAGGAGATTATCGCGTGGCACGAACGCGGAACGCGCTACGGCATTCGCGTTGACGATCACGGGCTGCTGCATTCGGGCGAGGCAGGCGTGCAACTGACGTGGATGGACGCCAGGGTCGGTGACTGGGTGGTGACGCCGCGTCAGGGACTGGCCGTTGAAATTCAGGCGCTCTGGTACAACGCGCTGTGCGTGCTGAAAGAACTGGCGATGAAGTTTGCTGATCCGGTTTCAGCAAAGAAATACCGGCGCATGGCGGCGAGGGCGAAACGCAGTTTCAATCAGTTGTTCTGGAACGAGGCGGCAGGGTGTCTCTACGACGCGATTGACGGCGAGATGCGTGATGCGGCGATTCGTCCGAATCAGATTATGGCGGTCAGCCTGCAACATTCGATGCTCACGCGCGAGCGGGCGAAACAGGTCGTGGCCGTGGTCGAATGCGAACTGCTGACGCCGGTCGGATTGCGCAGCCTCGCGCCTGGTTCGCCTGATTACAAGCCGCGTTATCAGGGCGGCATCGTCGAACGCGATGGCGCTTATCATCAGGGCACAGTCTGGGCGTGGCTGATGGGGCCGTTCATCACGGCCTACATCAAAGCACACGGCGGCACCGGCAAAGCGCGCGCGCAGGCGCGGCAGTGGCTCGATGGTTTTCACACGCACATCTTCGGCGAAGCCTGCCTCGGTCAGGTGTCTGAAATTTTTGACGCGGATGCGCCGTACACAGCGCGTGGCTGCGTGGCTCAGGCGTGGAGCGTGGCCGAGCTGCTGCGCGCCGCTGTCGAAGACGTTTACGCCATTGCCCCGGCACACAGCGCCAACGAATCAGCGCGCCTGAACGGCAGTTCAGCCAGAGCCGGCAAAGTCGTGAACCCGTGCAGGAGATAACTTCGATGGGCGTAGTCCACCAGCTTCAATCATCAAAACGGTCGCGCAGGTGTGGCGGCACGAGCGGGCAGGCCGCGGCAGGCGCAGGAAAGAGGCGATGGCGCACGGCGGCAAGCCAGTCATAAACGCGGTCGCGCAGTGTGACGGGAACGATTGAACCGAACGCCGCGAGGATGCGCCACACGCCGCCGAGTCTGTTCAGCAGATAAAAGACGGCGGCTGAACGCGAGAGCAACTCGCCTTCAGTGGTCTGCACAATCACGCTGTCGGGCAGCGTGGCGCGCACCTGTGCAGGCACAGTCCGGCGAAACGTTGCGCCTTCAAGCGGCGCAAAACGAAACCGGCCCGCGCGGTCACGCAACAACACAAACCGCACCGTGAAATGGCACAGGCCGCAATGACCATCATAAAAGACACGCTCAGTTGTTTGTGCGGCGGGCGGTGTGGTGCCTGCTGATTCTGAATTCATCAGCCGTCACCTGAGGTCAGAATTTGTGGCCGCGATTGTTGCGGATTTTCAGGCGGTAATCATCGCCCCTGAGCATGACGACCTTGCACATTTCGTGCAGGCGCGAGCGCAGGCGCACGCCAACGCGGTCAGTCAGCGTCTCTTCGCCGGGCGTGGTGATTTCGTCAAGGTAGTTGGAAGTGAAGATCGTCACCTTGCGGTCGTTGTAGCGCGTGTTGATGATTTGCGTCATTGTGTCGCGCACCCAGTCGGTCGGCTTCGACGCGCCGAGTTCATCCAGCACCAGCACTTCAGCTTCGTAAACCGGTTCGAGGACTTTCAGCTCAGATGATTGCGACACCGGATTGTAGCTGTCCTGAATCTCCTTGAGCAGATCGCGGAAGTCATAGAACAGGCAGTTGACGCCCTTGTTGAGCATCAGCGCCTTGATGATGGCAGTGGCGAGGTGAGTCTTGCCGACTCCGCACGGGCCGATCAGAAGCAGCCCGATGTCGAGGTTCGGGTATTCATCAACCAGATGCTTGGCATCGCGCAGCGCATAGGCCTGCGACAAAAAATTCGGCATCGTCGGCGCGCCCTGCGGATGGTAATTGTCGAATGAACATTCTTCGTAACGCCTCGGAATGCGAGCGGCCTTGAGCAGGTGCGTGCGGCGGTCAGTCGTGCGGCAGCGGCACGGTTTGACCCCCTTCCCGTCCACATATTCCCAGCCGGTGTCCTGGCAATATGGACAGGGGTTAGCCACAACTTGCAGGTTGCTCTGATCGAAAGCCATCAGGAATGTGTCAATGGTGTCAGGAACGGAAAGGCGTGTGAACTTTCCCGGAGTCCGTCAGTTTGTGATCGTCGTGACCGAAAGCGACGCGGAGTATATGAGAGGCATGAATTCAATGCAAGATGAAACCTGATCGCCGCCGCATTGATACAGCATTTAATTTCGTTGAGCAGCAGACGACCCGTCAAAGCAAAAGCCGCAGCGCTCACCGGGGTATCAGGGAATCGCTGCGGCTCCCGGACAAACGTCCATCTACAATTCAATTCAAGTTTGAATGAAGAGCTTGTTCCAACCGGGAATGATTAACGATGACTGGCTGTCAGATGGAGCGGGAGACGGGACTCGAACCCGCGACGTCCAGCTTGGGAAGCTGGCATT
>CAYWDW010000593.1:0-4140 GCA_964457105.1 uncultured Heliobacteriaceae bacterium | reverse complement strand
CAGCGGAATGCCGCGCGGATTCAGGGGCCTGGGGATCATTGAAATCGGCACAGTCCTCGGTTCACTGAATGCATTGTTTCTGGCCTTTGTGCTGGTGCAGTTTCGTTACCTGTTCGGGGGCCGGGCGCACCTGGCCGGTCACGCGGGGCTGTCTTATGCCGAATATGCGCGGGCTGGTTTTTTTGAACTGGTCTGGGTGGCGGCGCTGGTGCTGCCGTTATTGCTGCTGGCGCACTGGCTGCTGAACAGGGAGCCGCCCCGGCACGAACTGATTTTCAGATGGCTGGCCGGAATGCAACTGGCCCTGGTCGCGGTGATTATGTTTTCAGCCGTGCAGCGAATGCGGCTTTACCAGCAGGCCTTCGGGCTGACTGAGCTGCGATTTTATACGACGGCGTTGATGGCCTGGCTGGCGCTGGTGCTGGGCTGGTTTGCGCTGACGGTGTTGCGCGGCAGGCGCGAACGCTTTGCCTGTGGCGCGGTCGTGGCGGGCTTGCTGATGATTGCGGCGCTGCACGTCATCAATCCTGAGGCTGTGATTGCGCGTCACAATCTGCGGCGGGCGGTCGAAGGCAAAGGCGTTGATCTGAATTACCTGGCTTCGCTCAGCGCCGATGCGGCTCCGGCCTGGCGCGAAGGCCTGGCGTCATTGCCTGAATCTGAGCGGGTCATTCTGCTCAGGCGGCTGCAGGCGTTCCGGCAGAACGATTCCGCCGACTGGCGTTCGTGGAACTGGTCGAGAGCCAGGGCGCAGCGTCTGGACGCTGAATTGGCCAGGAGCAGCCAGGCTTATTCAACTGCTGAACTGAAGTGATGAAATGTGAAGCTGCATTGTCGGTGTAATTGAAATGCAAAGCTGAGTGTGCTGCCGCCGCAGTGGCAGCCGACCGACTTCCGTAGTCACGCGACGTGCGGTTCAGGTTATTCGAGATTCCGGAGACCGCGCGGAAATCGGTCGGCTGCCACTGCGGCGGCAGCGTCATTGTGCGATCAGCTTCACGGCAGATGCAATGCCGGGAACTTCCAAAGAACAGGCAATGCATCCAGATTTGTAGTTGTCAGTACGGATCGTCAGAGGACGCAAAGAAAAAACAGACCGGCTGTTAATTGAATCGCTGGTGCGCCGTTGTTTGTGAGTGAGTGAGCTGATCGCAGGGTTTTTTGATCGTCGCTCATTAACCGTGAACCAGCGTTCGTTAACTGACGTACAAGGGATTCAATCCGGCAGTTCTGCCGTTCACCTCTCCCGCGAACCGGAGCCTTATGCGAGCTTATTTTTCATTTTATCTTGACGCTTTCCGGCTGGCTTTGCAGGCCATCTTCGCGCACAAGCTGCGTTCATTTCTGACGCTGATCGGCATCATCATCGGCGTGGCTTCGGTCGTTGTGGTGGGCGCTTCAATCAGCGGCTTCAATTCCTACGTGCTGACGACAGTCTCAAAGATGCTCGGCGTCAATCATTTCATGATTGCGCGCATTGCGGTCAGCGGCAGGCTCAGCGAAGAGGAATGGGAAAAGATGATGAAGCGCAACAAGCGGCTGTATCTGGACGATTACGAATGGCTGGCCGCACACTGCAACGTTTGCGCGGAAGTCGGCGCGCAGGTCAACACGCAGCTCAAACTTGAACAGAAGGGGCAGGAACTCTTTGGCACGCAGATCTCCGGGGTGACGGCCAATATGGGCGAGATTGAAAACAAGGATGTCGCGGAAGGCCGCTTTCTTTCACCGTCCGAAGTTGAGCATTCCGCGCTGGTCTGCGTCATCGGGACGGACGTGCGCGAAAAATTCTTTCAGGGGCAGAACCCGATTGGGCAGGAACTGAAAGTCAACGGCGTGCCGCTGACGGTCGTCGGCGTCGAAGCCAAACGCGGTTCGATGTTCGGCAGTTCGCTCGACAATCATCTATACCTGCCGATCAGCACGTTCGGTCATCTGTTCGGTCGCCGGATGAGCATTCAACTGCACGGCAAGGCCGATCATCCCGAACAGTTTCAGGCCGCGATGGAGCAGGCCCGCATGGTCATGCGCAACCGGCACAAACTGGTCGGCAATGAAGAAGACGATTTCGGGCTGGTCAATACCGATCAGATTAAAGGTCAGGTGGATCAGTTCACCGGCACGATTGCGATGGTCGTCACGCCGATCACGCTGCTGTCGCTGATTGTCGGCGGCATCGTGGTTATGAACATTATGCTGGTCAGCGTGACTGAACGAACCTTCGAGATTGGCCTGCGCAAGGCGGTCGGCGCGCGGCGCGGTCAGATTCTGCTGCAATTCCTGATTGAATCGTCGCTGCTTTCGTCGGTGGGCGGGATGCTGGGGCTGCTGCTGGCGGCGGGCATTTCGACGCTGGTCAGCGCGACGACGCCGATTCCGATGGTGATTACGTTCGGCTACATTCTGATTTCGCTGCTTGTGTCGGGCGGCATCGGCGTGATTGCCGGAATCTATCCGGCCTTCAAGGCGGCGCGGCTGGATCCGATCATTGCGCTGACTCGTAACTGAATTTCGCCACGAAAGCCTGGGACATGGAAATTCACCACAGAGGCCACAGAGGTTCACAGAGGAAACCTCAACTCTGGTCTGCTCTGTGAACCTCTGTGGCCTCTGTGGTGAATTCATGTTCCATTGTTGCGGATCTCGATTCAGATTGGTTTGCAATTGTGTGTCTGTTTAGCCACAGAAGCTGATTAACTGTTCTGTGGCTTCGGTGAACTGCGGTGGCTGATTCGTCAACTGTCCAGGAGAATTCAAAAGTGAAACTGCAAACGCACATTCAGCACGAAATGAAGCTGGCCGAGCGCCGTGAGCGCGCGGGCGAAAGTCGGTTCAGCCTGGCGAAGCTGCTGCCCATTGAAACCATCAAAATGGCGATGGGCACAATTCGCGCGCATAAGTTCCGCAGCTTTCTGACCGTGCTGGGCATCGTCATCGGCGTCACGGTCGTGATTGCGGTGGCTTCGATTCTGACCGGCATGCGGCACAGCATCGTCAGCATGGTTGAGGAATACGGCACCAACAACATTTATGCGTTTCACCTTTCGACCGGGCCGCGCATGGGCGACCGCGACCGCAGCGAATACGCGCGCAAGCCGCTGACCGAAGCCGACGGCGCAGCCATCAGGGCGCAGGCCGAGGCAGTTGATTCGGTCGCCTTCAACGGCTTTCTCTGGCAGATTGACAAAACCATCAAGTATCAGGGCCATTCCTACAAACAGGGCGACATTCAGGGCGCCTCGGCGAGTTACGAGCGCGTGGCGAATGTGCAGATGGCCGAGGGGCGCTTCATCAGCGAGGTTGACGATGAACATCGGCGCAATGTGATGGTCATCGGCGTCAACGTCGCTGAAGCGTTGTTCCCGAATCAGGCGCGCATTGCCGGCAGGGTCGTGGACTGGGGCGGCAGAGAATTTGAAGTCATCGGCCTGCTGGAAAAAAGAAAGTCAGGCTTCTTTGGCGAAAACGAAGAAGACAGCGCCGTGTTCATTCCGTTCGAGACGGCGCGCAAACTGTCGCCGCGCAGCGACTGGATGATGATTATGGCGCGCGCCAAAACCGGACGCCTCGCTGATGCCTACGATCAGATCGAACAGATTCTGCGCCGTCAGCGCGGGGTGAAATACAATCAGGATAATAATTTTGATCTCAGCACCGCTGACAAAATGATCAAGCAGTTCGATTCAATCACGGCTGCCGTCGGCATCATCGCCATTGCCATTTCAGCCGTCGGGTTGCTGGTTGGCGGCATCGGCGTGATGAACATCATGCTGGTGAGCGTCACTGAACGCACCAAAGAGATCGGCGTGCGCAAAGCCATTGGCGCCAAACGCCGCGACATCGTGCGCCAGTTTCTGTTTGAAGCGATGACGCTGACCTCGCTGGGCGGCATCATCGGCGTCGTGCTGGCCATTGTCATCAGCTACATCATTATGTTTTTCATCCCCTCGATCCCTGCCTCAATTCCGATGTGGGCGGTCGTGACCGGCGTCACGGTGTCAATCGCGGTCGGCCTGATTTTCGGCGTCTGGCCGGCGCGCAAGGCGGCGCGACTCGATCCGATTGAATGCCTGCGATACGAATAAAAAATCACCGTAGCCGCAAGCCGGGGCGCGCCGGAAAAACGTTTTCCGGCGCGCC
>CAYWDW010000592.1:660-4141 GCA_964457105.1 uncultured Heliobacteriaceae bacterium | reverse complement strand
GTCGGATTTATGGCGCGTGAGCGCGGGCGGCTTCAGCACGAAGACCGCTTCTGGGCCGAGTGCCGCGCGGTCGAATTCTGCGGGCTGCTTTCGCAATTGCGCGTGGTATAATTTCGCGCTTCTGATGGCGCTGAAATTCATCGTTGTGTTGCTGCAAGAGGCCGCTTGCTGACGCGCGCGGTACTGTATGGTGCTGAAACTCATCATTGTGTTGCTGCTGGTCATCGCCAACGGCTTTTTTGTGGCGGTGGAATTTGCTCTCGTCAGTGTGCGGCGCGCGCGCATCGAACTGCTGGCGAGCGCAGGTCGTCGCGGGGCCGCCGCTGTGCTGCGCGCGCTCGATCACATTGACGCGCTGCTGTCGGCCACACAGTTCGGCATTACGCTGGCGAGCCTGGCGCTGGGCGCAGTGGGCGAAAGCACGATTGCGCATCTGGTTGAGCCGGTGCTGCACGACCTGCTGCCTGCCAGGGTTGCGGCCTTTGCCGCGCACAGCGTTGCGATTGCGATTGCGCTGGCGATTATTACCTACCTGCATCTGGTACTCGGCGAATATGCGCCGAAGGCGCTGGCGATTGAAAAGGCTGAAGCCATTGCGCTCGCGGTGGCGCGGCCCATGGAGATTTTCTACAAAACCTTCAAGCCGTTTATCTGGCTGATCAATCGTTCCGGCACGACCTTTCTGAAAATCTTCGGCTTCAATTTCAAGCCGGGCCATCATCCGGTTTACACCGAAGAAGAGATTCGCCATCTGGTCAATCAGAGCCATCAGTCAGGGCATCTGGAACTGGAAGAGAAAACTCTGATTCAGAATGTTTTTGATTTTGCTGAACTGACCGCGCGCGACGTGATGATTCCGCGCACGGAAGTGACCGCGCTCGAAGAAAATTCACCCTTCGCCAACGTGGTGAAAATATTCCAGACCACCGGCTATTCGCGGCTGCCGGTTTATCGTGACAGCTTCGATAACATCACCGGCATCCTGCACAACAAGGATGTCATGCCTTACCTGCTGGCAGCGAAACCGTTCACGCTCAGCGAAGCCATGCATCAGCCGCTCTTTATTCCCGACACGGCGAAACTCGGTGATGTGCTGCGACAGTTGCAGCAGATGCGCGTCCACCTGGGCGTGGTCGTGGATGAACACGGCGGCGTCGAAGGCATTCTGACGCTCGAAGACATTCTGGAAGAGATCGTCGGTGAAATTCAGGACGAACACGACGAAGCCCTGGTTGATCGCACCCGCGAACGCGGCAACGGCGTTTACAGCATTGAAGGCGGCATGTCGGTGCGCGAAATCAATCGCCGCTTCGAGCTGAATCTGCCTGAATCAGAGGATTACACGACCATCGCCGGTTTTATGATTACGCAGGCCGGGCGGCTGCTGGTGCCGAATGATGCAGTGCAATGGAACAGCACGAAATTTACCGTTGAGCGCGTGGCCCGCCGCCGCATCACTCGCGTTCGCATGGAAACAACTCCGGCCCCGACTTCGGTTGAAGTGGCCAGCACATAATTTGTGAAAGCGACCTCTGATTTGCCGAACCGGATCACACCACGCGACGACCCGCGCCGCGAATATTCAGCCCGCCTTGACGCGCGCCGCGCGCAACTCGACACACTGACACGCCGGTATCGCCAGGTCGGTCTGGCGCGCCTGGCGCTGCTGGCCGCAGGCGCTATCCTGCTGCTGCTGGCCCTCGCCGGGCGTCCGGCGCTGGCGTGGTGGCTGGCACCGGTCGGCCTGGTTTCGCTCGCGCTGCTGCTGGTGCATCACCGCATCTTTCAGCAGCAGCGACTCGCTGAACGCAGCATCACGTTTTATGAACGCGGTCTGCAGCGGCTCGATCATCGCTTTGCCGGCAGCGGCGCCGCAACGGGTGAACGCTTTCGCGGCGAGCATCCATACGCAGAAGATCTGGACCTGTTCGGCCCAGGTTCGCTGTTCGAGCTGCTTTGCACGGCGCGCACGCGCGGCGGCGAGGAGACGCTGGCGCGGTGGCTGCTGGCTCCGGCACCGCTTGATGTCGTCAATGAACGGCAGCAGGCCGTTGATGAATTACGGCGCAATCTGGATCTGCGCGAAGACCTGGCGCTGATTGGCGAAACCGTCGTGCAGGGCATCAGCCCCGAACAACTGATTGCGTGGGCGACGGCCCCGCCGGTGCTGTCATCGCGCGCATTGCGATTGACTGCGGCAGCGCTGGCGACGTTGACCTTTATTTCGCTGCTGCTCTGGTTTGCGGGTCATGGCCTGTTGCCGTTGATGACGATGGTGCTGGTGCAGGGGACGTTCGCGCTTTTTTTGCGCGAGCGGGTGCGCCGGGTGGTGCGTTCGATCAGCAAGCCGGGCAGCGATCTTGAGCTGCTGGCGCAGGTCCTCAGACGGCTCGAACGCGAAAACTTTTCAGCGCCGCTGCTGGTTCGGTTGCGAAAGGAACTTGAAACCAGGCGGCAGCCGCCATCGCAGCAGATTGCGCGACTGGACCGGCTGATTGCGTGGCTGGACGCGCGGCTCAATCAGTTTTTCGCGCCGTTTGCCGGACTGCTGTTGTGGGCCACGCAGTTCGCCTTTGCCCTCGAAGCGTGGCGCGGGCGCTCAGGCCCGCTGATCGGCAAGTGGATTGCCGCAGTCGGCGAAATGGAAGCGCTGTGCGCGCTCGCCGGTTACGCTTATGAACATCCGCACGACCCGTTCCCGGAACTGGTTGAATCAGGAATTTGCTTTGACGCAAAGTCGCTGGGCCATCCGCTGATTCCGGCTGAGCGGTGCGTGCGCACTGATCTGACACTTGATGAATCGCTGCGGCTGCTGGTCGTCAGCGGCTCGAATATGTCAGGCAAAAGCACGCTGCTGCGCACGGTCGGCGTCAACGCGGTGCTGGCGCTGGCGGGCGCGCCGGTGCGGGCTGAACGATTGCGCATTTCACCGCTGGTCACCGGTGCTTCGATTCACATTCAGGACAATCTGCAAACCGGCGCTTCGCTGTTTTACGCTGAAATCACGCGGCTGCGACAACTGATGGAAATGGCCCAGGGCACTCCGCCGCTGCTGTTCATCATTGATGAAATTCTGCACGGCACCAATTCGCACGACCGCCGCATCGGCGCTGAAGCGATTCTGAAAGGCCTGGTGGCGCGCGGCGCCATCGGCCTGGTGACGACGCACGACCTGGCGCTGACGAACGTGGTTGACGAACTTGCGCCGCGCGCCGCCAACGTGCATTTTGAAGATCACCTTGAAAACGGGCGGATGAAGTTTGATTACATTCTGCGCCCCGGCATTGTCAGAAAGAGCAATGCCATCGAACTGATGCGCTCGGTCGGGCTGGAGGTCTGAAGGCTGGAACTTTGGCCTCCGGTACAGTACCGGGGGGGGGGGGGGGGGGGGGGGGGAGGCAAAAACAGGGGTTTGTGTAAACCGGCGGGGGCAAAACCCATTGGAGACATGGGAAAGGGAAATGGCGGGAGGGCGGGGGGG
>CAYWDW010000592.1:0-650 GCA_964457105.1 uncultured Heliobacteriaceae bacterium | reverse complement strand
TCTTAGGGGTGCTAGTGGGCCCCCCGGTACTGTACCGGAGGCCGCTTTCCCGCATACGCAATCGCAAACCGATCTGATTCTGAATCACCTGGAGGCAAATCACATGGCTCACCTTGCAAATCGTCAATGGCGGCTGGCCGCGCGGCCTGCCGGAATGATTAAGGCATCCGATTTCACGCTGACCGAAGAAGCTGTGCCCGACATCAAAGATGGTGAATTACTGGTGCGCAATCTTTATCTCTCGCTGGACCCGACCAATCGCGTCTGGATCGAACGCGATTCTTACCTGCCCGCAGTGGGCATTGGCGAAGTCATGCGCGGCGGCACAGTCGGTGTGGTCGAAGATTCAAAACATCCGGGCTTTGGCGTGGGCGATCACGTTGCGGGCCTGCTCGGCTGGCAGGATTACGCGGTCTCGAACGGTGCGGGATTGACGAAGCTGCCGAATAATCCGGCCATTCCGCTGACGGCTTACATGGCGCTGTTCAGTCACATCGGGCTGACGGCCTATTTCGGCCTGCTCGACATTGGCAAACCACAGGCTGGTGAAACCGTTGTCGTTTCAGCCGCCGCCGGAGCGACCGGCTCGCTGGTCGGTCAGATCGCAAAGATCAAAGGCTGTCGCGTCGTCGGCATCGCGGGCCGCGATG
>CAYWDW010000591.1:0-4147 GCA_964457105.1 uncultured Heliobacteriaceae bacterium | reverse complement strand
AAGCTGTCGGCCCGGATCAACACTGCTGAGGCCTGCCACCGGCACCAGAAACGTTGGCAGCGGCGCAGCGCCGTTGCCATACGTGTTGTTGAGCTGGATGAAATTTGAGTGATTGAGCAGGTTGAAGCCGTCAGCACGCATTTCAAGCCTGAGCTTTTCGCGCACCACGAGGCGCTTTGACAGCGACAAGTCCACGGCAGCCTGCCGCGGTGTGCGGAACGAATTACGGGCAAAGACTACGCCGGTGGCCGGATTGACCGGGCGATCAACCAGATTTGAATCGCCGTTGTTGTCCACGCCCGTGCGCGGATCAACCGGCAGTCCCGAAGCCAGCGTCACAATGAATGAAGCCTGCGTCTGCCAGGGCAGTTCAAGCAGCCCGTGCCCGACGAAACGATGCCGCTGATGAAAATCACTGGGGCCGTGTTCAAGTCGCAGGTTGCTCCAGTCGCTCGGCACGCCGGTGTTTGGCTCGCCAAAAAACATTGAGTCGGTCGTGGCGTTGTTCCAGATGTAATGCGCCTCAAACTGCACGCGCTTCGCAAAACCTTTGACCAGTCCGACATCGAGCGCATCGTAATCGCTCATTCCGGTGTTTTCAATGAACAGCACATTGCGGACTGCGAGTCCGGCATAAGTTTTCAGCGGGCGTGTGGCGTCGGCCTCCCTGCTGCTGCGGATCAGTCCGGGCGCAGTGCGCGCAAACGGCGCAGGCGCGTTGAGGTCAAAGGCCCGCATCTGCCGCACGGTATGCGAACTGATGCCGTCAACGGTCAGCGTCATTCCGCCGGGCAGCTTCTGTTGCAGGCCAAGCGAAAACTGCGAACTGTACGGATTGAGCAGCCGCTCCGGGGCGAGGTACAGATCGCGCCGCGCGCTTGCCGGATTGTCCGGCAATGTGGTCAGCGAATTCGGGAAAGTCGGGAAACCCGCATCAGTCGGCTTCAGCGTGATCGAGACAGTCGGTGAACTGATGCCCTGATACAAAAAGCGGCGCACGATATAGAAGTAATACTGATCGTAGTAAACGCCGCCGCCGCCGCGCAGGACCGTGTTGCCGTCGCCTTTGACATCCCAGGCGAAACCGAGGCGCGGCGCAAAATTATTCCGTTCATCCGTCAGCGACTGAAATTCATAACGCAGCCCCAGGTTGAGCGTGAGGCGCGGCCTGACGCGCCAGTTGTCCTGCGCAAAGCCTGACACCGCTGTCTGACCATAACGCAGCAGTTGACGGCCAAAGGTCTGCGTGTACTGGACCGGCTTTTCATTCGGCTGCGGCGGGCCGGGCGCAAAGGTGTAAGCGCCAAAAAGCGAGAACGAATCATCGCTGATCTGCTGCCGCAGGTAATCAGCACCGAAGCGCAGTTCGTGACTGCCGTTCTGCCAGATGAACTGATCGGCAAGCTGCGTGTTTCCGGTGCGCACGAATGAATAGGATGAAGTGCCTTCGACGCGGTAATTCGGGCGCGAAATCGTCACCGCTGCATTACTGGCCGGACGGCTCGCGCTCGGCACCGTGTTGCTGTAGCTGAGGCGCAGCTCATTCATCATCGTGCCCCAGGCTTTGCGGTCAGTCAGTTGCCCGGCAGCGCTCTGCACGGCTGAATCTTTGGCCGTGCTGGGCTGATTGAAGCCGCTGACAGCATCGTTGACGTTGTTGTTGCGGCTGAAAGCGCCATTGAGTCGCAAGCCGATGGAATGCGTGTCGCTGAAACGATAATCAACTTTCGCCAGCGCCAGGTGATCGCGTTGTGCGCCGGTGAAAATTGTCGGAACAGGGGACTGAATGAACGAGCCGCGATCAGTCATGGACCGTTCGTAGTTGAAGAAAAAGCTGGCGCGATTTCTGACGAGCGGCCCGCCGAACGCGCCGCCGAACTGCCACAACTGATTCGGCACGCGCAGACTTGAAACAGGCGGCCTGGCCTGAATGCCGCTCGGACGCAGAAAGACAAAACCTTCGCCGTGAAATTCATCCGAACCGCTGCGGGTTGTCGTGCTGATGATGCCTGCTGAAGACCCGCCGTATTCAGCCGAATACTGATTGGTCAGCACCTTGAAGCCCTGCACGGCAGAAAGCGACACCTGCTGCTGCGGCGCGTTGGCAAAAACCGATTCGTAATTGCTGTTGCCATCAAGGCGATAATGCGTGTGCCGGAACGAACTGGCATTGATGGCCAGCCGCGCGCCGCCTGCGCCGTCGCTGCCCAGACCGGCAGTGTTGCGGACGTGTGGATCAAGCAGCGCCAGGCGATTCAGGTTGCGCCCGTTGGAAGGCAGTTCCGCAATGCGGCGCGCATCCACGACCTGGCTGACTTCAGGCTCGGTGGAAACAATGCCCGGCGTGTCGCCAATGACATTGATTGATTCAGTGACGAGCGCGACTGCCAGCGACAGATCAATCACCAGCGAATCGCCGGAATTGAGAACCGCCACGTCGCGGGTGGCTTCCCGAAAGCCGGGGGCGCTGGCGGTGATCTGATAATGTGCGCCGGGCGGCAGGCCCGGAATGGCAAAACGTCCCTCGCTGTCGGTGACAGCTTCGCGGATGAGGCGCAGTTCGCCATTTCTGATGACGACCCGCGCTCCGGCAATGACCGATGCACCATCCTGCGTTCTGATGATGCCGTGCACACCGCCGGAAAGTTCAGTCTGTGCTGCGGCCTGGGAGCCGATGAGCGTGAGGACGAGACCGAGCAGCAGCACTGAGAAAAGACGATCAGGTGAAAATCTGTGTGACGAATGGGTCGTGAATAAAGCAGACATCGTGGTACTCCTGCACGCCGTTCGGGTGACGGTTGCGCGTGAAGCAGCAGCGTGCCAGGATGATTTTGCACGCCGCCTGCAAAGTTGAGAGAAACAGACCGGGCCGGTCGTGTAACCAAAGGTCTCCGGCGTTGCCGCGCCGGAGGCCTGACATTTTTGAGGGCAGAGAATCAGCAGAAGAGCGGGCATTTTTTACAGGCGCTGCCGTCCTTCCACTTCCTGCAACATTTCTTCTTTTTCTTCTTCCGACTCATGGCTTTTGCTGGTGGTCAGCAGTGCTGACTGAGAACGACCATTTGATTTCCTCGATCTGATTTTGAAAGTCGTTTTCAGAAAGCGAATGGTATTTAGATTGTGAGGTGAAGTCAAGAGAAAGTTTGCCGCTGCCAGCAGACAAGAAAAATCCGATTTTTCGCTGAGTGACTCCGACCTGCCGACGGCTGCGGCAGCAGCTTGAATTACTGATGAAGCTCAGATTGAGGGGCTGATCCAGGGGGCCATCATCAGGCTGTCCTGATGGTAGTTAACTGCATCTGTGAATTTCCGGCCAGGACTGTCTGCTCAATCTGGTCAGCAGCCTGAACGACCAGCTTTGCACCCGATCATTCACGGCAGCACGGCAATTATTATCCTGACGAGCAGTCCAAATCACACCGTCCAGGTTAGAATGCCCGCGTGCAACTCAAACCTGATTCGGGATCGCGCCGGTCTCTGGCCCGCTTCGGTGGAGGCCTCCTGCTGTGTCTGATGCTTCAGGCTATTGTGGGACAGGCCGCCGGTCAGCCTTCATCGTCAGGCGAACACGCCCGCCCGGAGCCGCACTATCAGATTCGCCTCGAGGTTGATTACCGGCAGATGAATTTCACCGGTCGTGAAGTCGTGCGCTTCATCAACCACACCCGCGATGAACTCGACAGTCTCAGCTTCCATCTTTATCCGAATGTCGGCCTTGCTGAAGACGCTGCGCCCTGGCTGACCATCAGACGTGCGCTGCTTGACACGCGCGAACTGCGCTTTGCGCTGCGCTCGCGTGGTGCGGTTGTCAGAGTGCCACTGCCCACCAAACTCCTGCCCGGCCAGAGCGTGGAACTGGTGCTGGAATTTGAGGGCCGCGTGCCGAAAGTGCAGCGCGAAGAGACCAGCCTGCTCGCGCATTTCCTGCAGGAAGTCAACGATGCCGTCAGCGACGAGCAGTTGCAGCGCGATGCCCGCGATATTTTCTTTGCCAGCGATCAAGCCATGCTGCTTGGATATTTTTATCCGATGCTCGCCACGCGCCATTCGCTTTCGACCGATCAGGGACTGGCTGCCGGAGTCGGCGGCATCGTCTTCAGCGCCGTGGCCGATTACGAAGTCACCGTCAGCGTTGATAACGGCGTGA
>CAYWDW010000590.1:1889-4150 GCA_964457105.1 uncultured Heliobacteriaceae bacterium | reverse complement strand
GTCTTCAGCGCCGTGGCCGATTACGAAGTCACCGTCAGCGTTGATAACGGCGTGACGGTCATGGCTTCAGCGCCGGAGGCCGGACGTCGCACAGTGGCCGCCACAGGCAGCGCGCCGCCGTCCCGCCTTGAATATATTTTTCGCGGTGAACACCTGCGCGGTTTTGCGCTGGCGCTGGGCGAACGGCTGAAATCGGTCGAGCAGCAGGTGGGCGAAACGCGCGTGGTTTCGTTCTTTCACGAAGGCGACGAACGTCTGGGGCGACGGTCGCTTGACGTCGCCACGCGCGCGCTCGCGGCTTTCAACAGGGCTTTTGGCGAATATCCCTATCCGGTGCTGAACATCGCAGCCATTCCGATGACGGCTGGTTACAGCGGCATGGAATTCCCCGGCCTCGTCGCGCTGGCCCAGGCTTATTACATTGATTTCGACGCGCCCGCCGCACAGCGCCTGCCGCAACTGCTGCGCGAGCAGTCCGACGTGATCGAACACGCGCTGGAATTCACGCTGGCGCATTGCGTCGCGCATCAGTGGTGGGGCAGCGTCATCGGCAGCGACCCGCAGCGCGAACCCTGGCTGGACGAAGCGCTGGCCAATTATGCGGCGGCTTATTATTACGAGGCCGCTTACGGCAAACTGATGGGCGAGGAGGCGATTGACCGGCAGTTGCGGGCGATCTATCACGCTTACCGCATGCTGGGCGGCACGGACCAGGAGGTTGACAAACCGGCCCGCGACTTTCACAGCTTTATTCAGTATGCGGCCATCGTGCAGGCCAAAGGCGCGCTGATGCTGGTGGCGTTGCGCCGCGAAATGGGCGATGCGGCCTTTTTCAAAGCCCTGCGCGATTATTACACGGACTATCAGTTTCGGATTGTCACGCCGGGCCGGTTGCGCGAGGTCATCCTTGAAGCGGCAGATAATCAGCCGCGCGTCAGAGACCTGCTGCAACGCTGGCTGAAGGAAAAGCACGCTGACGAGGACATCGGCAAACCGGAACTGGCTCTGCTTGCGCCGTCAGGATCAAAGAAAAGAGCCATTGGCCGTTTCTTCGGTCGCATTGGTCGCGCCGCGGCCCGGCCATTCTGAGTGCGGTCAGGTTGAAGGGGGAGAGGCAGGATGATGAATGAAAGTGAGCTGGTGGTGATTGAAAACAGCGCCGTCCAGACTGCGCCGCGCGCCGGACTGGAGCGTCTGGAAAAAATCGTTTACCTGCTCGACGAACTGATTCGCATTCCGGTCATCAACAAACGCATCGGCCTGGATCCGGTCATTGGCCTGATTCCGGGCGCCGGTGACGCGGTGACGGCGCTGCTGGGCATGTATATCATCGGCAGCGCGTTTTATTACCGCCTGCCCAAAGTGGTGCTCGTGCGCATGGGCATCAACATCATCTTTGATGCGCTGATCGGCATGATTCCCTGGGTGGGCGATGCGAGCGATTTTTTCATCAGAGCGAACCGCTGGAACCTGAATCTGCTGCGCGAGCATGCCGACCTGAATCGTCGCCCCGGCTGGTCTGATTATCTGTTTGTCAGCCTGGTGCTGGTCATCGTCGCGCTGATCGTGCTGGCCTGCCTTGTGCTGGCTGGCTGGACCCTTTACGCCGGGTACAACTTTTTCAGAACAGTCAGCCTGTTTTGAAATCGCGCCTGATTGAAATCGCGCCTGATTATTGACCTGTGCTTCGTGGCAAAAGAATTTCTTTGCCTGCTCAGCCCGGTGGCCAGCCGAGCGGGCGACCGCCGAGGATGTGCAGGTGAAGGTGAAAGACTGACTGCCCGGCTTCGAGGCCGGTGTTGATGACGGCGCGCCAGCCGTTTGCGGCAATGCCTTCCTGCTGCGCCAGGCGCGGCGCGACACACAGCAGATGGCCGAGCAGTTTGTGATCGTCGCTGCACGCTTCGTTGAGCGAGGCGAGATGCCGACGCGGAATCAGCAGCAGGTGCGTCGGCGCCTGCGGGTTAATATCACGGAACGCCATCGCGTGTTCGTCCTCATACACCTTCTGCGCCGGAATTTCACCGGCCACGATTCGACAAAACAGGCAATCCATTGTTCACTCCTGCAACCCAGGCGCAGACCGGCGGCCCGGCCTGAGACGCATAATCGTTAATTCAAAGCGAGAAGTCGCGGATGCCGGGTTCCGGTCCGCTTTGGTGCAGTACGCGAGCGTGAGCGAGCGCCCGGTCCGCCGTGCCGGGGCGCTCGCCCACCCGGCCCGTAATTACCAAAAAACCACCATCGAGCGGTGAGAAATG
>CAYWDW010000590.1:0-1879 GCA_964457105.1 uncultured Heliobacteriaceae bacterium | reverse complement strand
GCGTCCTTTTGTGTTCCGGGCGCCGGGGGGTCGCGCCCGCCC
Source organism: uncultured Heliobacteriaceae bacterium (assembly GCA_964457105.1). GTDB lineage: Bacteria > Acidobacteriota > Blastocatellia > RBC074 > RBC074 > DASRDU01. The sequence goes on along the minus strand of CAYWDW010000590.1, from coordinate 1,837 downwards.
GGTCGGTTGGGCGGGGGGGCTCGCACACGCTCGCGTACTGTACCATACACGCAACTGCAAGCTGATCTAATGTCAACCGTCGGTTGCGGGGCCGCAGATTTTTCTGACAGTTCGTGGAACTTTCCGGCCCCGTCGCCCGAATTAGTGGTGACAGTCAGACGACGAGTTTGAGCGACTTCAGTTGCAGGTAGTCAATGACGATCAATCAAACCACCCCTACTGATGAAGAGTTGCTGCGGCGCGTGATGGCCGGAGACGAAGAAGCGTTTGTGACGCTCTACCGGCGACGGCAGGGCGGCGTGTATCGCTTTGCGCTCAGAATGAGCGGTTCGGAAGCGGTGGCCGAGGATGTGACCCAGGAAGTTTTCATCGCCCTGATGCGCAAGCCTGATCTTTATGATGCCGCGCGCGGCGCGCTCAGCACGTGGCTTTACGGCATTGCGCGCAATCAGGTGCTGCGCCGGATCAGTCACGACCGGCCTTATGTGGCGATGGCCGATGACGGAGCTGACAGCGAGTCGCCGGTTTATGACCGTCTGATTGCGAGCGACGATCCGCTGGGCGATCTGACGCGGGGCGAAATGATTGACTCGGTGCGGCAGGCCGTGCTGGCGCTGCCGGAACATTACCGCGAGGTCGTCATCCTGTGTGAGCTGCACGAAATGAATTATGCCGAAGCGGCGCAGGTGATTGGCTGTCCGATTGGCACGGTGCGTTCGCGGCTGAACCGGGCGCGGGCGCTGCTCGTGGAGAAATTGAAAAGCGTGAGGCCCGCGGTGGTGCCAGATGCCGCAGATTCAGCCCTGTCGGCGGAACAGATGATTGCGGCGAGGTATGCCTTATGAAGTATCAGGACTGTGAATTGAGTTGTCAGGATTTCGAGCGGATGGCCACTGAACTGGCGCGCGAACGAATGATGGATGTTGCCTTGCGCGCCGATGGCCTGGCGCACGCCGCCGTGTGCGAACGCTGTGCGGCGCGGCTGGCCGATGAACGGGCATTGAGCGCAGGATTACGCGCCCTCGCCGCGACCGCTGCGACGGAAGCGCCGGGGCGCGTTGAAACCGCGCTGCTGGCGGCGTTTCGTGAGCAACAGGCGGCGGGTAGTTCGCTGGTGGCCGGGGTGGCGACGTCGGCGGTGGTCGTCGCGCCGGTCTTTCGTCGCGTGCCTGTGAACTGGCGCTGGTGGGCAGCAGCGGCAGCGGCGGTGCTGCTGCTGTGCGGCCTGGCGGCAGCGCGCCTGATGAATCATTCAGCAAGGACAATCAGTCAGCCCGAACTCGTCAGCCATCCGCAGCCGGTTGCGCCGGAACACAAACAGGTCGAACCTGAACGCATTTCCATCAGGTCGGACACGCCTGAACCGGCAGGCCGCGATCATCTGGTGGCCGTCAGCAATGGCAGCCGCAAAATGCAGGTGCGTCCGCTTTCGCGCGCCAATGCGGTGGCGGCGCAGGCGACAACGCCTGACCCGGACGGAGTCGAAGAGATTTATTCTGATTTCATTCCGCTGGGCGAAGGGCTGACGCAGGGGCCGATGGAAAGCGGTCACCTGATGCGCGTGAAGATGCCGCGTTCGGTGCTGCCGCGTTTCGGGCTGCCGATGAACATGGAGCGGGCCGGTGAAGCCATCAATGCTGAAGTGCTGATGGGCGATGACGGCATGGCGCGGGCGATTCGTTTTGCCAGCCAGGTTCCGAAAGGGACGCTGGCCAGAGACTGAAACCATCAACCAAAACTTACGCAAAACTATTGGAGCGCGGGCTGCCAGCCCGCTGCTGACTGGCGCGGCGGCATCAATCCGGCGGGCTGGCAGCCCGCGCTCCAAAAGTTTTGC
>CAYWDW010000589.1:0-4168 GCA_964457105.1 uncultured Heliobacteriaceae bacterium | reverse complement strand
TACATGTGTCACCCCCCCACAACACCGCCCCCCCCCCCCACGCCTTAAACTCCCCCACGCCACCGCCCCAACAACCACGGCGCCCGCCCCTAAAATTTTTTTTGTGCCGCCGCTGCCGCTTCGACTTTCTGATCTCAGGCCGGACTGTGCGGCCTTAACTCAGCACCTGCATCCGCACAAAATTCTGCCACGCCGCGCTGTCATCGCGCAGCACGCGCAGGCCGTAACCGGGTGCCGCTGACAAATCGTGATGCCTGCTCAGGCGGGCCACCTCGCTGAAGACCTGCGCCATGCTGGCCGGATTGAGCAGGGCTGATGAATCAGCTTCAGCTTCGACCTCCACCCGGACGACTTCAGCGCAGATATTGAGCGACACCTGCTCGCCGACATTGTGAAAGGTCAGAATCACGCGCTCGCCCATCGTCAGCGGCAACTGCGTGCGCACCTGCAGGCCGGACACGCTGAGGTCAATCGTGCGGGCCGGGGCGCTGAATCTGCATGAAGCCACGCGCAGCGAAATTTCAATCGGAATGCGCGCCACATACTTGCGCCGGTCGCTCACGGAAATTTCCGGCATCGCTTCGATCTCAGGGTCAGTGATCTGCCCGAGCAAAGTGGACGAAGCGAGGTCGTCAGCGGTGATGGTCTTCATTACGGCTCCTGTGCGGTGTGTCGCGTGGTCGCTGTCGAGGCCCGGCCATTTTCGCCACCCTGAATGTCGAAAGCATTTCAATTCTGTGACAGGAACTTTGAGGTTGTGACATCTGGCCGGGCGATTAATGACGCAGTTTGGCAGCGTGCCGGATTCCGGCAAAAAGTTATGTTGCGTGCCCCCTGACGGATGGTGATAATGGGCGCACTCCCGTACTGGAAGACGGATTGCGCTGTCGGTTGCGACACCGCAATTCACCCCGTCCCCGCAGCTTTTGAGGAGAACAGCATGCTCAGGTTTCTGCACGACTTTCGCCACGCCATCGCTTTTGCCCTGGTCACTGTTTATTTCGTTGCCAGCCCGGCAGCCATGCAGCGGCCCGACGCTTCGGTTGCCGCCCGCGCCGAAAAGCGCGGCGAGATGCAGCAGCTCATTGACCGCATCACCGAACCGTCGGGTTATTTCGGTTCGGACAATCTGGTGTCCAATGAACTGTCATATCAGCACGTGCTGAGCCGGTTACAGATGGATGGCGTCAGCGGGGGCGCTTACATCGGCGTCGGGCCGGATCAGAATTTCACTTACATCGCGCACATCAAACCGCGCATCGCCTTTATGATTGACATCCGGCGCGACGCCAATCTGCAGCACCTGATGTTCAAGGCCCTGTTCCAGCTTGCGCGCAATCGCGTCGAATACCTCGCGCTGCTCTTTGGCAAACCGCTGCCGAAGGATCTGAAGAAATGGGAGCACGCTTCGATCACCGATCTGGTCGTCAATTATGCCGACCGCACGCCGTCGAATCCGAAGCTGATCGAACGCAACTGGACTGAGGTGCGCAAAAAGATTCAGAGCTTCAACCTGACGCTCAATCAGACCGATTACGAAAAGATCCGGGAAATTTACAACGCCTTCACGCAGGCCGGACTCGAAACCCGCTACACGATTCGTGATCGCCCGTCGGGCCGCTTCTTCCCGGCCTTTCGTGATCTGCTGCTTGAAAAGGATCTCGAAGGCCGCCAGCGCAATTACCTGGCCAGCGAGGAAAGTTACCAGTACCTGAAAAAGATGCAGGAGCGCAACCTCATCATTCCGGTGACGGGCGACCTGGCCGGCACCAAAGCCCTGCGCGAAATCGGCAAATACTTACAGGAAACCGGCGACAAGGTGTCGGCCTTTTATGTGTCCAATGTCGAGTTTTATCTCTTCCGCCAGGACAACGCCTTCCAGCGATTCGTTGACAATCTCAGGTTCCTGCCGATTGACAACCGCAGCGTCATCATTCGCAGCTATTTCAATTATGCCTATTACGCCTACCAGCACCCGCAGACGGTGGACAATCATTTCAGCGTGCAACTGCTGCAAACGATTGACAGCCTGCTGCGCGATATGAGCGCGGGCGGTTACGACAACTATTACGACCTCGTCACCAAGCGCAGCCTCGACCTGCGCACCGAACCCTGAGGCCCAATAGCATTGAGTTATAGCGGTTTGCTGATGCGTGCGACCTGCGCCCGGGACAGTACAGGGAGCGGTAGCGACCTGGTGCCGTCGAAGGCGTCCCCCCGGAGGCACCAGGTCGCTACCGCTCCCTGTACTGTCCCGGGCGCACGCAATTGAAAACCGCTCCAGGGCTTGCCCCTTTTCCTTTAATTCAATGCCATTGCCCTGAGGCCGCAGCGTGTTTCTGAGCTGAAGCCGATGGCCTGACGCCTGTTTTTTCAGCCTCAGATTTCAGACCGACAATGTTGTGAAACAGCCGCCGCCGCGTAAGTCATGACCTGCGCGGCGGCGGCTGTTTGCATGGTTGACCTCCCGGCCTGCGGCGCGCTTCAGCTTCACTGACAGTTCGGAGCAAAGACCGGCATCGTGAAAGTTGATTTGGTGTTGAGCGTCAGCGTGTGCAGGTTGTGGCCCTGATTCCAGGCTGACACCTGGCTGGCCGCGCCGGGGTTGAAGTTGATGACGGCGCCGATCATCGCGCGATCTGAATTCATCCAGATCTTCATCCAGCCGGTGTGGCCTGTCGGCACGATTTCAGACAGGCGCGTCGTGCGCGGAAAGTCTCTGGTCAGCAGGCGCCGCAGTTGCGCGCCGCCCGAAAGTTCAAAGCTGTAAGGGTTTTCGACATCGTCGTACAACAGTCCGAACACCTGACCGAGCGATGAAATCCGGTTGCTCAAATCGCCGCCGAGGCGGTTGAGAATCAGCAGCGTTGAATTGCCTTCATCGGGCGCGGCGAGGCTGTCAATGGCCAGCACGCGCGGTGCCGCGCTGTAAGTGACGCCATCGAAATTCAGCTCCGCCGTGACGACACTGGCATCGCACGACAACTGTGCGCCGGGCAGCGCCGCAAAGGCCTGCGCGCTCAGGCTGGCGGCGTGGCCTGAAGCCAGTTTGACGGATTCATCGCCAATCAGAAAATTGAAGTTGATCGGGCAGCCCGTCAGACGGTCAACCGCGACGGCCACGACAAAACCGCTTTCGCCCGGATCAACTTCCGCCGTCTGCAGCGTGGCCGTCTGATTCGGCGTCAGGCAGATAAATGAATCAGCCACCTGACCGCCCGATTCGATGAAAAACAGATGGACGTAAGCCGCGCGCGAACTGTCGGCATTGGTCAGATTGAGGCGCGTGTTTTCAAGCGACGGGCGCGTGATGTTCGACGAATAGAACGGAAAGATCAGCACCGATCCGGCCTTCTGATCGCTGGTTTCAGCGGTGGCGGGCAGCGGGTCGCCCGGCGCGTCAAAGCCTGCGCCATCGTCATCCTGAATCGTCAGCACGGCAGCGGCAGGCGCGCCGAGCATCGCCCCGCCGGTCGGGTTACTGATCGTCAGCAGGATGGTTTCGCCGCCGGGTTCGGGCAGATTGTCGCTGCTGATGGGAATGGTGAAGGTCTGCGTGGTGTCGCCTGCGCCAAAACTCGCGGTGCCGGTTGTGATCGTGTAATCAGGCCCGGCCTGCGCTGTGCCGTTGCTCGTGGCGTATTTCACCGTCACGCCGCTCGCCGCGCCGCCGGTGCGGGTGATGGTGATGGTGGCCGCGCCTGCCGCTTCAGCCACAGTGAAATTCGCCGCGCTCAGTTGCACGGTTCCGGCGGTGTCGTTATCAACGATGGTCAGCGCGGCGTCGGCCTGTGCGCCGAGCGTTGCGCCGCCGGTCGGGTTTGTCAGTTTCAGATTTACTGTTTCATCAGCTTCATCCAGCGTGTCGTCAACGATGGTGACAGCGAAAGTTTTGCTGATTTCATGGCAGTCAAAAGTCAGCGTGCCGCTGGCTGGCGCGTAATCCTGCGGCTGCGTGGCGGTGCCGTTGCTCGTCGCGTAACTGACGCTGACACCTGCGCCGGTGCCGCCGCTGCGTGTGATGGTGATGATGGCCGTCCCCGCGTTTTCACCGGCGCTGAAAGTGGCCGCGCTCAGTTGCAGTGTGCCGGCCAGATCATCGTTGAGCATCGTGCCGACGCCGACGGCTTTGACAATTGAGGCGTTGACGGCATTCGACAGATTGACG
>CAYWDW010000588.1:0-4168 GCA_964457105.1 uncultured Heliobacteriaceae bacterium | reverse complement strand
AGGCCGATTCAGCACAGGTCTGTTCCGTCTGTTTCGTTATTTCCGTTTGTTCCGTAATCTCTCTTCCGGCCTGTTCTCTCGCTTAACTTAATGCCATGGCCCTTCAGACAAGGTGAGGAATTATGCGCGGAATACTGCTGTTGTTCATTATGCTGGTTATTATTCCGGCGTCATTTTTCTCGCCCTTTATCGGCCTGCTGTCGTTTACGGCGGTGGCTTACACGCGCCCGCACGAATGGGCCTATGTCGAGACGACGCAGTATTCGCTGGCGATTGCGGTGGCGATGGTCGCGGGTTATCTGATTCTGGAACTGCCGCGCCGCGCGCCGCGCCTCACGCATAATCTGGTCATCGTGCTGCTCTGGCTGCAGCTTTCGCTTTCGACGCTGCTGGCGCAGTCAGCGCAGACGGCGATGCCGAAGTATCTGGAGTTTTCCAAGATTCTGCTGATTGCCGTGCTGACGACGGCGATGGTGATTTCTGAACAGCGCGTCTGGATGTTCCTGTTCGTCACGCTCGGCTCAATCGGCGTCATCATTCTGAAGTCGTTTGCAGGCATTATTTTTTACCGGGGACAGGTCAAGATTTTCGGCGCAGGCGGCGCGACGGGCGACAACAACGACTTTGCGCTGATGCTCGCGCTGACGGTGCCGCTGATGTATTACTTCGCCCAGGCGCAGACGCGCTGGTGGCTGAAGGCCGGTTTTTACACGCTCAGCCTGATGACGGTCGTGACCTGCCTGTTTACTTATTCGCGGGGCGGGTTGCTGGGGCTGTCAGCCGGTATTTTCGTGCTGCTGCTGAAATCACGACACAAGATTACAAGTTTCGTCGCCGTCACCGTGATTACGCTGGCGATTGTGGCCGTGTTGCCGCAGTCGCTGATGGAGCGGTTCGGCACAATCAAGGGCGCGGAGGAGCATGACGCTTCGGCGCAGCAGCGGCTGCGAATGTGGAAGATGTCGCTGCAAATTATCCGGGATCATCCCTTCGTCGGCGTCGGCATCCGAAACATTCTGTTTGTTCAGGGCCGTTATGTGGACGTGCCGGGCAGCGAAGAGAAACTGGTGGCGCATAATTCGTACCTGCAAATCGCTACGGATGCCGGGGTGCCGGCGCTGCTGCTGTTTCTGGCGCTGTTCGTCATCAGTTGGTGGCGGCTGTGGCGGACGCGCAGCATTTTGCGGGTTCACGCGCCTGATTCGCCGCTCATCAAATACGCACACGGCATGGAAGCGGGGATGGCGGGTTATATGGTGTCGGCTTTCTTTGCCAGTCGCCAGGATCTGGAACTGCTGTATGCCGTTTTTGCGCTCGCGGCCAGCCTGATTCTGATCGCGCGTGAATATGAAAAAGAAGCTGAAATCAGAAAGCACGTCGGACGCCAGGCTGAACTGGCCCTGAGTCAGCGGCCTGCGGAAGCCGCGCTGGATGCGGCCTGAACGCAACTGACCGGACGCCTGATCGTTGATCGAATAACCCCTGAAGATTATGTGCGGAATCTGCGGAACCTGGAGCGGCGAGACACAGCAGGCAGTCGAGGTCGCCACGCTGCGGCGGATGAGCGAGCCGATCAGGCATCGCGGGCCTGATGACGAAGGTTACTGGGCCGATCCTGAAACCGGCCTCGGCCTGGGGCATCGCCGCCTTTCGATCATTGATCTTTCAAGCGCCGGTCATCAGCCGATGCATTCGCCGGATCGTCGTTTCGTCACGGTCTTCAACGGCGAAATCTATAACTTCCCGGCGCTGCGGCGTGAACTGGAATCGCTCGGCCATCAGTTCAGCGGCCATTCTGACACTGAAGTTATGCTGGCGGCTTTCAGTCAGTGGGGCGTTGAAGCGGGGCTGAAGCGGCTGGTCGGCATGTTTGCCTTTGCGCTCTTTGATCGCACGGAGCGGACGCTTTACCTGGCGCGTGACCGGATGGGCGAAAAGCCTTTGTATTACGGCTGGTCGGGCCAGTCGTTTCTGTTCGGTTCGTCGCTGCGGGCGCTTGAGCGGCATCCTGACTGGCGCGGTGAAATTGATCGCGGCGCGCTCGCGCTGCTGCTGCGGCACAACTACATTCCCGCGCCGTGGACGATCTGGTGCGGCATTCGCAAACTGCCGCCGGGCACGCTGCTGCGCCTGCCGCAATCAGCCGCGAAGCCGGGTTACGATCCTGAACCGGTGGCTTACTGGTCCGCGCGCGAAGCCGCTGAACAGGGAAGCGCCGCAACTTTCACCGGCAGCGACAGCGAGGCTATCAGTGAATTTGACCGGCTGCTGCGCGAGGTCATCGCCGGGCAGATGATTTCAGATGTGCCGCTCGGCGCGTTTCTGTCCGGCGGCATTGATTCATCCACCGTCGTCGCGCTGATGCAGGCGCAGAGCACGCAACCCGTGCGGACTTTCACCATCGGCTTTCACGAAGCGCGCTACAACGAAGCCACGTATGCAAAGGCCGTCGCGCAGCACCTCGGCACCGATCACACCGAGCTTTACGTCACGCCCGAAGAAGCGATGGCCGTGATTCCGCGCCTGCCTGAAATTTACGATGAGCCGTTTGCCGATTCGTCACAGATCCCGACCTTTCTGGTGTCGCAACTGGCGCGGCAGAAGGTCACGGTCAGTTTGTCGGGCGATGGCGGCGACGAACTCTTTTGCGGTTACAACCGCTACGAGGGCGCCACGAATGCGTGGAATCGCATCGGCTGGATGCCCGCGCCTGTGCGTCAGGCCGGGGCACCGCTGCTGCAAATCATCAGCCGCCTGGCAGGCAACGGCCTCGGCGCAAAGTTCGGTGAACTGGCTCGTAACCTGGCCGCTGCGCATCCTGAGCTGATCTATCACCGCCTGGTGTCGCAGTGGACTGAGCCGCTCGCGCTGGTCCACGGGGCCGCAGAACCGCTGACGGCGCTGACTGATCGTCGGCAGTGGGCGCGCCTGCCTGATTTCACGCAAAGCATGATGTACCTCGATCTGGTCACTTATCTGCCCGATGACATTCTGGTGAAAGTTGACCGCGCCAGCATGGGCGTCAGTCTCGAATCGCGCGTGCCGCTGCTCGATCATCGCGTCGTCGAATTTGCGTGGCGGCTGCCGCACACGATGAAAGTCAGAAACGGTCAGCGCAAATGGATTCTGCGCCAGGTGCTGGATCGTTATGTGCCGAAGGAACTGATTGAACGGCCCAAGTCAGGCTTCGGCATTCCGATCAACGAATGGTTGCGCGGCCCGTTGCGCGACTGGGCCGAAGCGCTGCTTGACGAACGACGGCTGAAGGCGGGTGGGCTGCTCAATCCGCAACCGATCAGAGAACGCTGGCAACAGCACCTCGCCGGGCAGCAGGACTGGTCATATTCGCTCTGGACGGTGCTGATGTTTCAGGCGTGGCTGGCAGTGACGACAGCCGCTGAAGGCAGGTAACAGCAAATGTGCGGGATCAGCGGAATCTGGCATTACGACAACGACGAACCGGTGAATGAAGCCGTGCTGCGGCGCATGACCGATGTCATCGCGCATCGCGGGCCGGACGATGACGGATTCTATCTGAAGGGTCGCGTCGGGCTGGGGCATCGCCGCCTGTCAATCATTGACGTGGCGGGCGGGCATCAGCCGATCTACAACGAAACCGGCACGGTGGCGATTGTTTTCAACGGCGAGATTTACAATTACCGCGAGTTGGCCGCGCTGGTTGAAGCGCGTGGCCATCATTTGCAAACGCGCTCTGACACCGAAACCATCGTGCATCTGTACGAAGAGTTCGGTGAACGATGCGTGGCCATGCTCGAAGGCATGTTTGCCTTTGCCATCTGGGACGAAGCAAAGCAGGTCATGCTCATCGCCCGCGACCGCCTTGGCAAAAAGCCGCTGTATTATGCCGCGCATCAGGGCCGCCTGGTCTTTGGCTCGGAACTCAAAGCGGTCATCGCCAACCCGCACGTGCCGTGCGAGACTGACGCCGAAGCCCTGGCCGATTACTTTTCCTATCAGTACATCCCTTCGCCCAAATCGGTTTTCAGGCACGTGCGCAAACTGCGGCCCGGTCATTATCTGATTGTGAATAGTCAGGGCGTGCGCGAGCAGGAATACTGGGACCTTGATTTCAGCGCGACTGACGAACGCCGCGAGGATGAATGGGGCGAACTGCTGCTGGCCGCCTGCCGCGAGGCCGTTGGGGCGC
>CAYWDW010000587.1:0-4169 GCA_964457105.1 uncultured Heliobacteriaceae bacterium | reverse complement strand
GGCGAATGTCGGCCTGCACCTGCTGCAATTCATCCTCAAGCGCGCCGATCTCTTTTCTGAGTTCCGCGAACTGTTCCGGCGAATGACGGTCGGTCAGGCGCGCCGCCCTGGCGTTGATCTGCTGCGACAGATCGCGCTCACGTTCCAGCAATGTGGCGTCAGCGCCTTCACGAAAATCCACGCGGGCTTCGGCGAGCAGTTCGAGCAGCGAACGGGCGCGGGTGCGTTCGCTGGCCTGCAATGCGAGCGCGGCGAAACCTTCATTCGGATGCGCCTGATCGAGCTGCATCAGCAGATCAATATTCAGTTCGTAATATTTCTGCACCGAAGCCAGATAAGCGGCGCGCAACTGCTGCCCGCCCGCACCGGCGCGCACGGTTTCGACCAGGGCCAGCGCGGCTTCGATCTGCCGACGCGCAGTCAGCAGATCGCCGCGTGCGCGGTCAGCGAGCGCCAGGCCGTAGAGCGCATTCGCTTCGCTGCGCCGGTCGCCGATGGCCCGGTAAAGCGACAACGACTGATTGAAAAATTCCTGCGCCCGCGGTCCGTCGCCCTGTGCGACGTGCAGAAAGCCGAGGCTGCCGAGCGTGAGCGCCTCGCTCCAGCGGTCTTCGATGGCGCGGCAGACCTGCAACGCCTGCTCAAAATATCCGAGCGCTTTTTGGCGCTCAGCCGACCTGGCGTAAAGATCACCGATCTTTTCCAGCGTCGCGGCTTCAAACCGGCGATTGCCCAGTTCGCGGTGCAGCCGGAGCGCCTGCTGAAATCTGTCGAGCGCTTTCTGCGGTTCGTCGAGCGCGGCCCACGCGCTGCCGATGTTGCCGAGCGCGGCGGCCTCTTTGTAACGATTCCCGGCGGCGCGCCAGATTTGCTGCGCCTGGGTGTAATAGGCCAGCGCCTTCCGCCATTCGCCGGTGAGGCTGTGGACATAGCCGATGCTGTTGAGTTCGTCGGCTTCACGGTCGCGGTTGCGCAACCGGCGCTGAATGGCGAGCGCCTGAAAATAATGATCCAGCGCATTCTGAAATTCACCGAGCGCTTCATACACGCCGCCGATGCCGTGCAGCGTAAAAGCCATGCCGGAAAGATTATTGATCTGCTGCCAGACGGCGAGCGCCTGCGTGTGATGTTCGAGCGCCCGGCGCGCCTGCCCCAGAAACAGCCACGCGACAGCCATGTTGTCGAGCGTCCTGGCTTCGGCATAAATATCTTTCAGCGCGCGCTGCTCGCGGTGGGCCTGTTCATAATATTCAAGCGCCTGGTGCGGATTGCCGAGGTCATTGCTGACATTGCCGATCAGAAAAAGCGTGTTGGCCACTTCGCGCTGCGCGGCGCCTGACCGCTGCAGTGCCAGGGCCTGATGCAGATCATCGAGCGCCCGCTTTGGTTCGCCCAGGTCGCGCCAGGCCTGGCCGAGCGAAAGCAGCGCGTGAGCCTGCATCACGCGGTCGCCGGTCGCCTGCCAGGCGGCGATGGCTTTTTCATACTGCGCCACTGATTTCGGCAGTGATTCGGCTGTGCCCTGCTCGCGCAACTGCTCGCCTTCGACATAGGCGCGCTGAGCTTCAAGCCACCGCTGATCTTCAGCCGTGGCTGCGCGCAGGGCTTCAATGCTGATCGCATAATGCCCGGTCGGAACGGCTTTCGAGGCTGAACTGATTTCGACGCGATAACTGCCGGGCGAGTCGGCAATCAGCGCGACAATCTCCGGCCCCTGCGTGGCGTTGAGGCTGTCGGTTTCAATCACCTTCTGCCCACCCGGCGCCAGGAGCCTCAGCACGACGTCAATGCCGCGCTGCTCGGCGCTCACCTGCACGAACTCGCCAGCCGCAAGCGCAATCAGAAAAGCCTGGGTTTCACCGCCTGACAATTCGCGTTCGATGACCCGGCCTGCTTCGAGCATCGGCAGGTTGTTTTGTGCATCGCGGGCAGCGGCGGTCAGCGCGCGGCAGGGCAGGAGACCCGAAAGAATAAGCAGGCAGGCGAGACTGAAGCGAAGGTTACGAGGCATTGAGTGAAAAGCGAAAAGATCACAGCGGTGCGGGCGCGCGAAAGACGACCCAGGACCGCGAGCATTGGCGCGCGGTCCTGGGTCGCGCAACTTCAACTTCCGCTGATTCTGTTTGAATTGCCGCCGTCGCCGCCGCCGTCATCAGCGTGTTTCGGCTTTTTGGGCTTTTTCACCGCAGGTTTGGACGGAGCTGAAGCTTTGGCGGTCTGTTTTGTGGGGCCTTTCCTGGGCATTGCGAATTCTCCTTGTGTGAAGGGTTACTGGTTCAGGCGAACGGCGAACTGTCGCCTGTGGTTCAGACAAGCGGGTCAGGCATCGGAGGAATCTGTTGCCAGTTGTTCCCGCGCCTCGTCGCGCAGGAGGTCCTGAAATTCCCTGGCTGAATAAGTCTGCCAGGGCGACAGCACAGGCGGGACTGGCGGAATCGGAATCAGCAGGTCCTGCGCGTGATCGTGAGCCTGTAACCAGAGGGCAAAAATTCTCATGGCATTGATGCGCAGCACGGCGGGCCGGAATGATCCGGCGCTGAGTTTGCGCGCGAGTTTCTGATCCCTGAGAACTTTGTACAGGCCGTCAATATACGGACCTTTGTCCACTTCGGACAACTGATGATGATTGCCGTCCTCGTCGTGCTGCACTTCAATGGCGTAATTGCGGTCGCTGCCTGAGCGGGCCAGATAACGCCAGGCCGTCTGTTCAGCGCGGCGCAACCCATCGGCTGATGCCATCTCCCGGAGGCCGACCACATAGACCGGATGCGGCCACGACTGATCGGGATGAGCCACCACCTGACGAATCATTTCCGCGACGTGCTGATAGGTCTTCGGCACCTTGCGGGCCGCGGCCTGCAGGGCCTCAAGCGATTTTGCCGGCGGTTGCTGACATTTGATGGGCATCACAGGCCTCGCGTTCAATCAGGCGCAGTTCTCACTTTTTCCGTCGCGCGTCGCGGCGTTCTCTTTCCTTCTGAAAAATGTAGGAGTGCGTCCAGCGCCCGGAGCCTTTGTAGCGATCCCTGAGCGTCTGCCAGGTGATATAAGACGCAGCCTGATCGAGCGGGTCAGCAACTCTCAGCCAGCTTTGCACCTCGCCTTCCGGCTCATCGAAGACCGCCGTAATCAGCACGAAATGACCGCCGCCGCCGCGCCAGCCAATCCGCACGCCCACCGGCACACCAGCGTGAATCTGCTGCCGCACCTCGTCAAGCGTAAGCGCGTAATTGCAGCGCGCGAAGAGCAGATCCATTTCATCGAGCGCATCCGGCAGCTTGAAGGTGCGATTGCAGGCTTTGCTGCGGCTGTGCTGCACGCAGTCGGTCGCGGCGCTGTCAAAATCGCTGAGCAGGCTCAGGCATTGCTGCACGACCTGGCATTGCGCGAGTGAGTTCTCCTCATTGAAGAAATTGAGCAGGCTCGTCGTCACCGCCGCCCAGCACCAGTTCGACTGCTGCTGCCGCTGCACATCGAAGCGCATAATCGCCGCCGACCTGAGCAGCACTTCAGTTCCGGCTCCGGGCACGAGCCTGACCGTTATCAGGTTGCTGCCCCGGCGCAGCAGGTAATGCGGCAAATACCAGGACATTTTCTGAAACCGCAGGTTGTGCGGATCAAGATCCACGGGCCATTCGTGCCCGTTGACCCCGTTGATATTGATGATGAACGGAAAATCGGACTGCTCGGCGGCTCTGGTCCGGCACAGATTCAGAATCAGCGCCAGGCCGAACTGCTGCGGCAGTTGCAGATTGAATTGCAGCCGGTCATCAGGGTCATCCAGCAGCCACGCGCCGGAAAAATGCAGGGCTTTTCTTTTCCTTTGAAACGTCAGGCCGTCGGTTCTGGTGATTGAAAAATGCGCCGTCGGCTCCGGTTCAGCGACCGATAAATCCAGCGTCTCAAGGCCTGAAAAGCTGTCGGCGGCGCGGCCCGGAGCAAGGCGTGGTAACGGGCGCGTCTGCAATTCAGGTCTGCGCTCTTCTTTGATGTCCATAACCGACTCCTGCTCGAAAGCAGCGACTGTCAGGGGCGCACAACCCTGATTGTCACCTGATCTCTGATGGTGTGAGCGCAATCGAAAGGACGGTTCCCTCACGCGCGCAAAAATAAGGTTGAGCAGATCAACGAATCATGCGAGCCGCAGCAGCAGCAGCAAAGAGTGCGCC
>CAYWDW010000586.1:0-4175 GCA_964457105.1 uncultured Heliobacteriaceae bacterium | reverse complement strand
CCGATTTTATTGCTTCTTCTCAACTTATGGCTACATCAGGCCGAAACTGCACCCTTGGGGGCTACGACGGATTGGCGGTAACGCTCTCAGCGATGGCGCAGATATTTGGCGTGGTGAGTCTGCTGTTGGTTCCCATCGGAGCGCTTTGGCTGATCTATGAATTCAGGCAGAGAACGTCAGAGCTTGCCGGAAGGTATTATTGCGCCCTCGCTGCCCTGGTCGCGGCGTCGCTGGTCGCAATGGTTGTTGCGCTGTGTGCATTCGCGACCTTCGGCCTTTCGTTAGGCGTAATCACACTGGCATTGTGGAGCTACGTCGTCACCAGACTCGTGCCGGGACTGAAGCGGCTGAAGATGGCGGCGCGCGAAGGCTTCCATCCCGCGCCGCTCTATCTCGTCTGCATCCCCGTAGTAGTGGCGCTCGTGCAATGGACGTTGATTCCGCGCGCAGTGGCGTACAGCAGAAATTACGCCATCCGGCAGAGCGCGACTTTGATCAACGACATCGAGGGATACCGCCAGGCGAATGGACGTTATCCCGCGTCGCTGGCGGCGCTTCACCCGGATTACAAGCCGGGCGTGATCGGGATCGCACAGTATCATTACGAACCTTACGGCGATGCCTACAATTTGTACTTCGAGCAATTCACGTATCAGATCGGCGCCCGAGAGATCGTGATGTATAACAAACTGGATGAGCATCACTTCCCCAGCCACGCCATGGATATTTTGCGGTGGACGCCGGAGCAGTTGCACAGCCGGAAGGCGTATCTCTCGCTCCACAACACCGCCAGCCCGCACTGGAAATATTTCTGGTTCGATTGAACCGCAAGTATACCTGGCAAAATCGGACGTTGCCGATCACGAAGCAGGGCTTCAGTTTTGCGTGAGGACAGGTAAACTCGGCAAGGTTACGGGTAATAACATCGTCCCCGGAAAGCAGAAAAAGACTTCTCGCTGAAACAGGAAATCAGAAAGGATGGCAGCAATGCAAAAACGAAAACTCGGAAACAGCAATTTGGAAGTGTCGGCCATCGGGCTGGGCTGCATGGGAATGAGCTTCGGTCTTGGCCCTCCCGCAGACAAGCAGGAGATGATCAAACTCATTCAGGCCGCCGTCGAACAGGGCGTCACCTTCTTTGATACCGCTGAGGTCTATGGCCCTTTCACGAACGAAGAACTCGTCGGCGAAGCCCTCGCGCCTTTCCGCAACCGAGTCGTCATCGCCACGAAATTTGGTTTCAAACCTGCCGCCGATGGCAGCGGGCGGTGGAGCGAGTTGGACAGCCGACCGGAACACATCAAGGCGGTAGCCGACGCCTCGCTCAAGCGGCTCCGAACGGATGCCATTGATCTGTTCTATCAGCATCGCGTTGACCCGAACGTGCCGATTGAAGATGTCGCAGGAGCTGTGAGAGACCTGATTCAAGCCGGCAAGGTCAGGCACTTCGGTTTGTCGGAAGCGGGAGTGCAAATCATCCGGCGCGCGCACGCCGTGCAGCCCGTGACCGCGCTGCAAAGCGAATACTCGTTGTGGTGGCGCGAGCCGGAAGCGGAAATCCTGCCGACGCTCGCCGAACTCGGCATCGGCTTCGTTCCGTTCAGTCCGCTCGGCAAAGGCTTTTTGACCGGCAAGATTGATGAAAACACGACATTCGACAGCACAGATTTTCGTAACGCCGTCCCGCGCTTTTCCGCAGAGAATCGCAAAGCCAATCAAGCCGTCGTTGATCTCATCAGCGACATTGCACGCAGCAGGAATGCAACACCCGCGCAGATTGCGCTCGCCTGGGTGCTGGCGCAACACGCCCCGCAAAAAGTGGAGATCGTGCCGATTCCAGGCACGACGAAGCTGCATCGGCTGGAAGAAAATCTCGGCGCGGCAAACCTTGAATTGACGGCTGACGACTTGCGCGAAATTGATCGCGCGGTGTCAAAGCTCGACATCCAGGGCGAACGCTACCCCGCAGCATCACAGAAGATGATCAATCGCTAAAATCCACTGACCGGGGAATTCTGTGCAAACTGATTCCAGACAATCAGCTCGCCGCAGCTTCCTGAAAGCGGGAGCAACGCTGTGAACAGCATTGATCGCCACACCGGCGCTCAGTGCGGCCAGGGAAGCTGAAACAGCAACAACCGATCACAATGTTCCATCCAGTCTCACGCAACAGCGCACGCTCGGCGCGAGGGCGACAATGATCAACTGCCTTTGGAAAAATCAGATGGTTGTGAGCATCGTTGCACGTTTCTGTTAAGTTGTGGCCTTGCGCCCGGTTTTCATTGCGCCGCCTCTCGCGCAAAGAGCGTGGAGACGAAATCCGATCCGGCGATCATCTCATTCAGCCGCGTTTCTTCTTCAGCCGTCAGACTGCGGCGCGGCGGCAGGCACTTGCCGCAATCAATCCCGCGGCGCGCGACCATCGCTTTGACCGCCGGATGCACGGGGAAGCGCAAACCGATGCCGATCATTTCGTTGATCTGCTGCTGCATCGCGCGCGCCTGCTCCCATTCGCCTTTGCGTGCGAGCGTCCAGAGCCGGACGAAGAGTTCGGGCGCGACGTTGTAAAAGCTGCCGATGCCGCCGTCCGCTCCCATCGCCAGTCCGGCGATCAGCATTTCATCCGTGCCGTAAAACACGGTCGCGCCGCTCTTCTTCACTTCTGAAAGAAGGAACAGATCGTTGGCTGTGAACTTCAGTCCGCAGACGTTCGGAATCGCGCACAAGTCGAGAATCAGATCGAGCGTGTTGACGCTCGGCGCGTAAGCCGGAAAGTAATAAATCAGCAGCGGAATGTCCGAAGCCGCCGCAATCGCCGTGTAATACGCCTTCACTTCGGCAAATGAATAATTGCCGATGGGCGGCAGCGCGCTGACGGCGTGCGCGCCGATGCGGGCGGCATGCTTCGTCAGGTCAACCGCCTCCGCCGTACTCATCGCGCCCGTGTGAACGATGACGGTTTTGTCTTTGGGCGAATGTTTGACCGCGACTTCGGCGACGCGCTGGCGCTGTGCGGCGCTTTGCTGCAAGCCTTCGCCGGTCTGCCCGCAGACGTACACGCCGTCCACGCCGGCGGCGTAACAGCGTTCGAGCAAACGTTCAAATGCGTCGGTGTGAAACTTTCCTTCCGCATCGAAAGGGGTGATCGTGGCCGGAAGGATTCCCTGAAATTTAGTCATGATGATGTTCCTCAGCAAAGGGTCAGCGGCGGTCTTTGAGCAAAGCCGACAGGTCGTCGCTGTTTGATTCGATAAAGTGATTGTAGGAACTGGCAAAATGCGCGCGCACGACTTCGGTAATCTGTTTCGCTTTGCGGCTGCGCAGGGCTTCGATGATCGGTTTGTGCGGATCGCCGCGCCGCCTTTCTTCCACGCCGACCTGTCGCAGCAGGCCGATGAAGGCGAAGAGTGGCAGCGTCACCTGTTCGAGCGTCGCGCAGAGAATCGCGCTGCCCGACCGTTGCCAGATGTAGCGGTGGAACTGAAAATCAATCTGGCTGGTTTCGTAGAAATTGTAATGAGGCGTCCGATAGTCTTTCGAGATTTCCTGCGCCAGCCGTTCGAGGTAAGCGAAATCATCTTTGGTCAGATGCGCGCTCGCCTTGATGCAGGCGAGCGGATCGAGTTCGCGGCGGATTTCGAGCCGGTCGCGCACATCCTGCGGCGTCAGCTTTGTGACCAGCGTGCCGCGATTGGCCAGCCGCACGGCCAGCCCCATCTGTTCGAGTTGTAACAAGGCTTCGCGCACGGTCGCCTGACTGACCGCGAATTCGCGCGCGAGGTGCATCTCGCGCAACGCTTCGCCGGACTCGAGCGTCCCGGCGAAGATGCGCCCCTTCAGCACTTCGATGATTTGTGATTTGAGGGAGTCGGCCAGCGCCGGGCGCTGATTGAGCGGACTTGCTCCGACCAGCGTGGCGACACGACCGTTCAGATTTGCTTTCATCTCCAGCCTCCTTGAGGTTATGTCCCGGCCAGTTACTGCGCCCGGTCAGGAATGACAGTGTCGGCAATATACGCTACCGATTATCGGTAATACAAGCCATTTCTGGTCTGACGGATGGCGAATGGAGATTGAAAATCCGTCGCCGCAGTTCAATCCATGTGCTGTGCGCCCGGCAATTATAGCGGTTTTCAATTGCGTGCGCCCGGGACAGTACAGGGAGCGGTAGCGAC
>CAYWDW010000585.1:3844-4178 GCA_964457105.1 uncultured Heliobacteriaceae bacterium | reverse complement strand
GATTCAGCAGAACGGGGCCGCATCTTTTCTGGTCTTCAAGCTGGCCGTCGGCCTGCTGGCGGCGCTCTGCTTTTATCGCTGGGCGCATCTGCCCGCCGCGCGTCTGGGCCTGAAGCTCGCGCTGGGCGTGTACTGCGTGATTTTTGCGATTCACGTCGTCATCGGCGCGCTGGCCTGCGGCGCAGTGACCTGGCTCGGATTTTAGACCAATGCGCGATTACGTGCAGGGGACAGTACGCGAGCGTCAGCGAGCGCTACGGCACGGCTAATCGTGGCGGGGGCAGAAGCGAGCGGTAGTGTTACAGCACCGGAATTAAAAATTTAACGGGGGGCA
>CAYWDW010000585.1:0-3834 GCA_964457105.1 uncultured Heliobacteriaceae bacterium | reverse complement strand
CTCGCGTACTGTCTCCTGCACGTAATTACACATTGACCGGGGCGAAAATGCTCTCGTAAAAAATGCCATCACGAAAAAAGGCAGACCATTCAGGTCTGCCTTTCGTTTTTGCTTCTGTTTTGCCGCGTGTCTAGCGCGGCAGGGTCAGCGTGATCTGTCCGCGCTGGCGAGTCACCAGGATTTCAATCTGCCCGCCGCTGCCTGCGGATTCATCAAGCATCCTGACGAGCGCATCCTGATCTTTGATCTCTTTGCCGCTGACTTTGACAATGACATCACCGGCGCTCAGTCCGGCTCTGGCGGCGCGGCTGCCGGGGTTGACGGTGACGATCAGCAGGTTGCCGGGCGTGGCGAAATATTCCTTCAACTGCGCGGTGAGCGGTTCCGTTTCAACTTCAAAACCGTACAGCACCCTCAGGCGAACGTCAGACGGAGCCGTGCCGAAGAGGCGATCAACGATGCTGCGCATGACTCCGACCTTGCCTTCGTATTCCTTGCGGAACGGGTCAGCCGGAGGAATGGCCCGGAGTTTTTCTTCCATCTGCGTCAGCTTTTCTCTGAGCGCCCTGATCTGCCGGGCCGGAGTCGGACCGGGCGCGAGCATCAGTTTGGCCTGAAGCATTTTGTATTCGCTGCCGCGTTTGACCTGGAGCGTGATTTCGCTGTCTGCCGGAAGCTGTCTGAGCGTGTCGCCAAGCTGACTCAGGTTCGTGATGCGCCGTCCGCTGACCCGCAGCAGAATATCTGCAATCTGCATCCCGGCCACTTCTGCCGGGCTGTCGGGAATCACCCCGTCAATTCTGACGCCCGGTTCAAAGACCGGCGTCTGCGTTTTGACTTTTGCCCCATGGGTTTTGATGGGCGCCATGCTCAGGTCAACGCCGGTCGCGCCCAGCCAGCCGTTGGCAATGCTGTCCCTGGCCTTGATGATCGTCTGCGCCAGGGTGCTGACCCGCGTGATCGGATAGACCAGATGCCTGCCTTCACCGCTGGCGTCATAAACCGCGATGCCGAAAATCCTGTCACCACCGGTCACGACAATGCTGCCATCCTGAACCTGCGTCAGTTCAGGCCGGGTCAGGTAATAAACCGGCGTCCTGGGGTTGTAGCGGAAATCGCCTTCGGCCCTGACCAGCCGACACGCCGGGCTTTCAATGCGAGGCCGCAGCATCATCACATTCGGACTCGGTTTCAGGTGCGGGTTGAAGCCGTATAAGGTGGCCAGCCCGCGCACCGGCAGCGCCGCCGAAGTGGCCAGTTCAGGAGCCCTGAAGACGCCCTTTTCAACTTTCAAAAGGCAGAGGCCCGTCACTGTATCCATGCCGACGAAACTCGCCGGAAATCGCTGACTGCTTGAGTTGTAAACCACCACATCCTGCGGCGGATTTTCAGGGCTGACACCTGACAGCCGGGTGACGACATAGCCCTGCTCGTCAAGCACGACGCCCAGGGTGATGTTGGTTGAGGAAATCAGCGGCAGCGGTTCCCCGTCAATCGTGGCAATGTTGTCTGCCTGCCCAAGCTGCCGGGCAATGTCAATACGCTGCGAAACATAAACCATCCCCGGCGGCATCTTCGCCAGGCTGAGCCGTCGCATCGGCTGATTCTGCGCGGTCACGATTGCGGTCAACAACAGAATCAGGCAGCAGAATGTGATGCTTTTTGCGAACATCTTCAAAACAATCACCACAACAATCTCGCAGGACGCACCGGCGGACCTGGCATTTTAGAAAACGGCCTGCACCGGGCGCGGCGCGCTGTCAACGGCCACCACCGCAGGCTGTCCGCCAAAGCTGACTTCGTGAACGGAGACGCGCTGAAATCCCTTCGAGTTGCGCACCAGAATCTGATGTGCAGTGGCCACTTCATCATTCACTTCCGGGCGGCCCGGCCAGAGATCAGGCTTTTCGGCAGCCTTCAGTTCTTTCCGGTGTCCGGCGCTGGCCAGTTGCAGTTCGCTGTTTCTGACGGCAGGTTTCGGCTGGCCGACCACAGCTTTGCTGGTCGCGCCGGTCGGCGAAACCACAGCAGCAGGCCCCTGATCCGGCACTGCTGGCTGCGACGCTGTTTGATCCGGCGCTGGCGGAGTCACAACCGCAACTGTCGTCGGCTGATCGAGCGTTGAATGATCGCGGCTGGTCAGCCAGACCGTGGAAAGCGTCACGACCAGGGCGACGGCGGCCATCGCTGACGCCGCCTGCCCCCAGGAGAATGAAAGCTTCCAGAACTCAGTGAAAAAACTCAGCCCGCCACGCGGAGCCTGCGCCGCCTTTGCCTGAGCCAGGCGCGCGCGGAGCCGGAAGTCGAAATCACTCGGCGCTTCGACGCGAGGCACATCATTCATCAGCGTCAGCAGCGCCGTCATCTGCGCTGCATAATCGCCGCAGTTCTGGCAGGCCGCCAAATGACTGGTCACATTCCCGCTGAACGGCTCGCACGGTGAGGAAGCATCTATTGCCGCTCGGATATTCTGACAATTCATTGCCGGGTCTCCGTAAAAAAACATAAGTTCAAAAACAAGCGGGGAAGAATTCTGCCGCCGGGGCGTCCCGACCGCAGCGGGGCATCAGGGCAGGAACATCAGCGTCCTGCCGGATCACAGCTTCAAAGAAATTCCTTCAGTTTATCCTTGAGCAGATTGCGGGCGCGATTGATGCGCGATTTCACGGTGCCGTCTGACAGGCCGAGGACTTCGCTGATCTCCTCGTAACTGCGGCCCTCAATGTCGCGCAGCACCACCGCCGCCCGGTATTTTTCGGGCAGGCTCGCAATCGCTCTGGAAACAGCCTTGCGCCGCTCATCCTCGATCATCGCGTCATCGGCGAGCGTCTGCCGCGTGTCGGGCAGTTCGATTTCCATCTCGTCGCCGTCCCGGTCAGAAAAGAAAGACGGGATCGGGATCAGTTGCCGACGCTTTCTTTGCCGCAGATCGGTAATCGCCAGGTTCGAGGCGATGCGGTAAATATATGTCGAAAAACTGTAAGTCGCCTGGTAACGATCAGCGCTCATATAAACCCGCACGAAAGTTTCCTGCGCGAGGTCAACGGCGCGGTCATAATCGTTCAGCATCCGATAGACGAAATTCGTGATCGGATTGCGATAGCGCCTCACCAGTTCCTGAAACGCCAGCTCATCGCCGGTGCGCGTGGCTTCGAGCAGCGCGTGATCATCCATGTCCTCAACCGAAACTGCGGCGGCCCGGCTCACGACCTTCTCACGCGCAGTCATTCTGACGGTCGCGGTCGCCGCCTCGTCTGCGTGTTCGAAGCCTTCGCTCAGGACTGCGTTCAGGGTGAGTGCCGTCATGGGTGGAGTTTCCAGTTCCGGGCGTTCAGTAACTTTCGGTGGAAGATCGTTCATTCTGAAGGTACTACTCTGCTTTTTATCAGTTCATCCAGGTGAGGCCAGCGGATGTCGGGGAGCAGAGTATACACGATCTTCACCTGCCATCACGCCGCTGTGCCTGTTTTGTTCCAGGAATTTATCAGTTTTCTGCCCAGGCCGACGACCTCGCCCGCCCCGCCCCTGCCGACGCGCAAATTATTTTCAGACAAGCCTTTGAAGCTCTGGCCGGAAGACGCCTGCGACTGCTTGCCGCAACCCTGCCACCCACCTATAATCCGCCCAGGTTTTTCACAATTACACTTGAGTTGAAACAGGTCGCCCAAACCGCGACTTTTAATTTTTGAGGAGGATACAACCAATGTCAGTTGAAGTCGGTTCTCCTGCTCCTGATTTTGAACTGAAGAGTCACCGGGGCAATTCGGTGAAGCTCTCGGATTTCAAGGGGCAGAAGAACGTACTCATCGCTTTTTACCCGCTCGCCTGGACCCC
>CAYWDW010000584.1:0-4180 GCA_964457105.1 uncultured Heliobacteriaceae bacterium | reverse complement strand
TCGGGTACGCGTTGTGGATCGAGTACGACTTCTGGAAGGAAGAGGACTCGATGTCGCGTACGAGCAGGGCGTTGATCGGCTGGTCGCTGCTGATGACGCCGACACCACGGAAGCCCGGGGTCAGGCCGGTATTGAGGGCCTGGGCGAAGACGCGCGTCCGTATGCGGCGCGCCCGCTGTGGCAGGCCAGCAGCGGTGCGACCAGCGTCGTGGTGCGCGCGACGGGCGATCTGCCAACGGTGATGGCCGCCGTGCGCCGCGAAATCCAGCAACTCGACCCGTACCTGCCCATCGCCAGTGCGACGCTGGTTGAGAAACTGAGCCTGCCGCTGCTGCCGACGCGCATCGTGGCGGCGCTGCTGGGCGGGTTCGGCGTGCTGGCGCTGGCGCTGGCGGCCATCGGCATTTACGGCGTGATGTCTTACGCCGTTGCCCGACGCACACACGAAATCGGCGTGCGGATGGCGCTGGGCGCACAAAGCGCCGACGTCCTGAGACTGGTCATCGGCCAGGGACTGGCGCTCGTGCTGCTGGGCGTCGCGCTGGGGCTGGTCGCCGCGCTGGCCCTGACGCGCCTGCTCAAAAGCGTGTTGTTCGGCATCAGCGCGACCGACCCGCTGACCTTTGTCGGCATCGCCGGTGTGCTGACGGCGGTGACGCTGCTGGCCTGTTATCTGCCCGCGCGCCGCGCCACGCGGGTTGATCCGATTGAGGCATTGCGACACGAATGAAGCCGATAAACGCTGAGGATTTTCGGTCAGTCACAGGCAATCGCGCACCCGCGATCTTGCCGTCTGACGAATGACGCGGCATCATCTGCGCGCGCCACGTCCTGCGGCGCGTAGAACATTGCGACAGCCAACACCTGATCGGAGTCCTTATGCAAAATCAACCATTCGATGAACACCATGCCTGTGAGCTGACGCGGCGCGATTTTTTGCGACATACGGCGCTCGGCGTGAGCGCGGCTTCGTTATTGGCGGAAGCGATCAACGCAAAGAACGCTGAAGCGCAGACAGGCGGCGCGGCCCCGCGTCGCAATGGCCTGCTTTATCCGCAGCAGAATCAACTGCGCAATCTGACGGACCTTTCCGGGCTGTGGCAATTCCAGCTTGATCCGAAAGACGAAGGCGAGCGGGGCGGCTGGTTCAAAGCCCTGCCGTCGCCGCGTCCGATTGCGGTGCCGTGCAGTTGGAACGATCTGTTTGATGACGCGAAGAATTATCTCGGCACGGCGTGGTATCTGACGGAAACGTGGATTCCACAGGGCTGGCGCGGACAGCGCGTCTTCATGCGCATCGGCTCGGCGAATTACGCCGCGAAGGTCTGGGTCAATGGCAATCTGGTCGCGCAACACCTCGGCGGGCATTTACCTTTCGTCGCTGACATCACGAATCAACTGGCGTGGGATAAAGCCAGCGTCATTGCGATCAGCGTCGAAAACAAACCGCTGCCCGAACGTGTGCCTGCCGGCCCTTCGCCCGGCGGAGGCATTTTCAGCGGCTTGTTCGGTGGCTATCCTGAAACGACGTATGACTTCTTTCCTTATGCCGGACTGCATCGCCCCGTGCTGCTGTTCACCGCGCCCGCAACGCACATTGATGACGTAACCGTCGTCACGAAGCTTGAAGGCAGGGACGGCATTGTCAACGTCAAAGTCGTGACGAACGGCGATTACAACGGCAAAGGCAAAGCGCGCCTGAATGGCGGCGACACGGAATTGAGCTTTCGCAACGGCGTCGCGGAAACTTCGCTGCGAGTGGCTTCCGCGCGGCTTTGGAATACGACTGACCCGCATTTGTATCCGCTCGCGTTGACGCTCAACGATGGCGCGCGCGTGACGGATTCCTACACGCTCGACATCGGCATTCGCACCATTGAAGTGCGCGGCGATCAGATTCTGCTCAACGGACAGGCCATCAAGCTCACGGGCTTCGGCAAGCACGAAGACTTTCCGATCAACGGGCGCGGGCTGAATCTGCCGCTCGTCATTCGCGATTACGAATTGCTGAAATGGGTCGGCGCGAATTCCTATCGCACGTCGCATTACCCGTACAGCGAAGAAGCCATGCTGCTGGCCGACAAGCTGGGCTTTCTGATTATTGATGAAATCCCCTGCGTCAGTCTGAACTTCGGCGACAGCGACGAACTGCTTGCGGCGCGCTTCAAACAATGCACGCAGCAGATCGGGGAACTCGTGCAGCGTGACAAAAATCATCCGAGCGTGGTGATGTGGTGCGTGGCGAACGAGCCGATGGCGGGCAATCCGCTTGCGGGCGGCGCATCACCCAAAGCGACCGAAGCGGGTAAACAATTCTTCAGCAGAATGTATGCGCAGACGCGCAGCCTCGACGCGACACGTCCGGTCACGCTGGTTGGCGTGATGAACGGTCCGGCGGAATGGCTCGGCATTTTTGATGTCGTCAGCATCAACCGTTATTACGGCTGGTACGCGCTCGGCGGCAGGCTGGAGCAGGCCGAACAGGCGCTGGCGAAAGAACTCGACGCGCTGCACCAAGCCTTCGGCAAGCCCGTCATCATTACCGAATTCGGCACCGACACCGTTGCCGGCACGCACTCGCAGCCCGATGAAATGTGGTCGGAAGAATATCAGGTCGAATTCCTGCGCCGTTACCTGGACGTCGCGGCGAAGCGGCCTTTCGTCGCGGGCCTGCACGTCTGGAACTTCGCCGATTTCAAAACCGGGCAGGGCATCATTCGGATGGGCGGACTGAATCTGAAGGGCGTCTTCACGCGCGACCGACGCCCGAAGATGGCCGCGCATTTTCTGCGTTCGCGCTGGGCGAAAAAGGAAGCACGATGAAAACACAAGCGTGCATCAGCCTGACGATTTTGTTCCTGAGCCTGGCCGGGATGAGTCAGGCGCAACAGCCGGTGATTCCGTTGTCTTCCGGCGTTGCGCCCGGTGCGGAAAACTCCAGACAGAAAGAAGTGACCTTCACCGCCGCCCGATGACAGTTTTCTCGAAAAGGAAAATCCAGGAAAGGAAGATCAGCCGCCACCACACAGGTTATTTTCCTTTCCCGCCTTTTCTTTTCTGGAGACACCGTCAGGTACTTCGGGGCGCACACGAAACCTGCCAGCAGTTCAAAGTCTTTCGTTCCTGACTTCTTTGCGCCTTTGTCTCCCTTTGTCTCTTTGACGCTTTGTGTTGAAATGCCGCCTGGCCTGCCGCCACACTGATAACGAAAGGAACAACTACGGTGATGAAAAAACTGCTTTGCTTGATGACGTTTTGCCTTGCGCTGCCGCTCGTCGGTTTCGCGCAAACGCAGCCCGAACTCGGCACGCGCGTCGTGAAAATGCTGCGCGTGGACGGGCTGCTTTTCAAAGACCTCAACAAAAACGGGCAGCTTGATAAATACGAAGACTGGCGTTTGCCGCTCGAAGCGCGCGTCAACGATCTCGTCGCGCACATGACGATTGAGGAAAAAGCGGGGTTGATGGTCGGGCCTTCATTGACCGTCGGGCCGAATGGCGGCGTCAGCGAACAGCCGACGTATATGGTCAATCCGTTCAATCCGGGGCCGCCCGCGATGGTGTCGCCCGCGACGGCGGATGGCGTGCTCAAACGGAATATTCGTCAGTTCATCAACCGCGACAACCTCGCGCCGCGGGCGATGGTCAACTGGCTCAACGCCGTGCAGCAGATGGCCGAAAGTTCGCGGCTCGGCGTTCCCGTGTTGTTCGTGACGAATCCGCGCAACACCTACGGGCAGGGCGCGATCTTCGGCATCAGCGAAGCCAGTGGCGCGCTCTCGGCGTGGCCGGGGACGCTGGGGCTGGCGGCGATGCGCGACACGGCGCTGGTGGAAGAGTTCGCACGCATCGCGGCGCAGGAATATGTTTCGCTGGGTTTGCGCGGCGCTTATCATCCGACCGCTGATGTGGGAACCGAACCGCGCTGGAATCGTTACAGGGAAACTTTCGGCGAAGACGCGAAGCTCGTGGCTGAACTGATTGCGGCAGTGATTCGCGGCTTTCAGGGCAAAACCCTGGGGCCGCACAGCGTCGCGTTGACGACCAAACATTTCCCCGGTGCCGGCCCCGCCGATGACGGGCAGGACGCGCATTTTCCGTTCGGCAAAAACCAGGTCTATCCGGGCCGGAATCTGGAATATCACCTGACGCCGTGGAAGGCTGCGATTGCTGAAGGCACG
>CAYWDW010000583.1:0-4190 GCA_964457105.1 uncultured Heliobacteriaceae bacterium | reverse complement strand
CCCCATGGCAAATTCATCCCGCGCATTGAAATGCGGGGTTTTCTTTGCCGGTTTCGATAACCTTTGCCGCAAAAACTTCCTCCCTCGCCAGGGCGTGACGCACGTCCTGCTGTTCGTTTTTCTCCCTGCTGATTTCATGGCCCTGAACGAACCGCAACTCAGCCGAGCCAGTTACCAGGGCGGATGGTCGGCCCGCCTGCTGGCCGAGCAGGCTTTTTCGCGCACTGCCGGCGTGCCGCTGGTCTCAGGCAACAGTGTGCGCCTGCTGCGCGATGCCAGAGAAAACTATCCGGCCTGGCTCGCCGCCATCAGTTCAGCTACCCGCTGGATTCACTTTGAAAGCTACATCATTCATGAAGACGACCAGGGCCGGATGTTTGCCGAAGCCCTGGCTGCCAAAGCCCGTGCAGGCGTGCGCGTCAGGGTCATTTATGACTGGATGGGCGCGCTCAATGCGACCTCGAACCGCTTCTGGCGGCAGTTGCGCGAAGCGGGCGTTGACGTGCGCTGCTTCAATCCGCCGCAGCTCGACAGCCCGTTTGGCTGGCTCAGCCGCGATCACCGCAAGATGATCGGCGTGGACGGGCGCATCGGTTTTGTGGCTGGTTTGTGCGTGGGCCGTCACTGGGTCGGCTCGCCCGCGCAGGGCATCGAACCCTGGCGCGACACGGGCGTTGAAGTCTGCGGCCCGGCAGTCCTTGAAATTGAACAGGCCTTTGCGCAGGCCTGGGCCGCCACGGGTGAGCCGCTGCCCGTTGATGAATTGCCGACTGAAGCGATTCCGCCGGCGGGTGACGTGGCGCTGCGCGTGGTCGCCGGGATGCCGTACACCTCAGGGCTGTACCGGCTGGATCAGTTGATTGCGGCTATCGCCCGCAAACGCCTGTGGCTGACCGATGCTTACTTTGTCGGCACGACAACATACGTGCAGTCGCTGCGGGCGGCGGCGCTTGACGGCGTGGATGTGCGGTTGCTGGTGCCGCAGGCCAGCGACATCCTGCTGATGCGGTCGCTTTCGCGCGCCGGCTTTCGCCCGCTGCTTGAGGCCGGGGTGCGTGTCTTTGAATGGAACGGGCCGATGCTGCACGCCAAGACCGCAGTCGCTGACGGGCGCTGGGCGCGGGTTGGTTCAAGCAATCTCAATCTGGCAAGCTGGCTTGGCAACTGGGAACTCGATGTGATGATCGAGGACGCGAATTTCGGGCGCGAGATGGAACAGATGTATCTGGACGACCTGGCCAGTGCCACCGAAATTGTCCTGAGCGCGCGCAATCGTCTGTGCCAGGTCGGACAGCAGAAGAAATCAGGTCACCACCGTCCCGGTGAAGGCAGCGCCAGTCGCGCCGCCGCAGGCGCCATGCGCATCAGCCGCGCCGTCGGAGCTGCCATCACCAATCAGCGCGTGCTTGGCCCCGCCGAAGCCCGGCTGATGGTCAGCGGCAGCCTGCTGCTGCTCGGCCTCGCTGCGGTGGCTTTTATGTGGCCGAAAGTCATTGCCATGCCGGTGGCCGTGATTGGCGCCTGGGTCGCGTTCACGCTGCTCATCAGAGCTTACGCGCTGCATCGCAGGGGCCGCGCCGAACCCGCCGCGTCAGGCCAGGCACAGGCTGACGAGCCTGAAAACAGGGCGGATGAAGAACCGGCTGAAGTGGAAGAAGCACAGTCGCTGAAGTCATGAAAAAGACGCGCCGGATCAGGGTGGTCACTTACAACATTCACAAATGTCGCGGCCTCGACCGCCGCGTGCGGCCCGACCGCATCGCCAGAGTCCTCAGCGAAATTGATGCCGACATCATCGCTTTGCAGGAAGTGCTGAGCATTGAAAATGGCCGCCCTGAAGATGACCAGGCGCGCTTCATTGCCAGCGCGCTGCAGTGCGAATACCGGACGGGCGAAAACCGCAAACTGCTGGGCGGCTCATACGGCAATGTGGTGCTGAGCCGCCTGCCGGTGCTCACGGCCATCAATTACGACCTGAGCCAGCACGGGCGCGAAGAGCGCGGCTGCCTGCGCATTGATGTCGGCATCGGCGGCTGGCAGGCGCTGCACATTTACAACGTTCACCTGGGCACGGCGTATCGTGAACGTCCGCATCAGGCGCGGCGGCTGCTTGACGACGAGATTCTGAGTTCCGCGCACATCCCCGGCCCGCGCATTCTGCTGGGTGATTTCAACGAATGGCTCTACGGCGTGACCTCAAAGCTGCTGACCGCACATTTTCACAGCGCCGATATTCGGATTCACCTCGGACGCCAGCGAACCTATCCCGGCGTCTTTCCCCTGCTGCATCTCGATCATATCTATTACGACGCCGCGTTGAAGCTTGAAAGCGCCACGCTGCACCGCACCCGCACCGCCCTCATCGCCTCAGATCACCTGCCAATCGTCGCTGACTTCAGCCTCGAACATGCAGACTGATTCAATTTTCGAATCCTGTTCTGTTTATTCCGTCGGCTCAGGCAGCGGCGTGCCGTTGTGGACGATGACGACCATGCCGAGGGTGGCCATTTCGCTGAACTCCCTGGCGGCAAACATGGGAATGCGCACGCAGCCGTGACTCGCCGGGCGCACCGGCACGGACGGGTTGCCGTGAATTGCGACGCCGTCGTAAAAGTAGCTGGGATAGTAGAGCCGTCCGAGCGGGCTTTTGCGCCAGCCTGCAATCTTGCGCGTGATTTTGAAGCGGCCTGTTGGCGTGATGGCCTGGCGCGTGGAGCCGCCTTCGGTAAACCATTCGCCGCTGCCCGATGACACCGGCAGAATGCGCAGAATTGCGCCGCAGCAATCCACGACAAACAGCACCTGGCGTGACAGGTCAATTTCAATGTGCGCGTAACCCCAGTCCAGCGCCTTCGGTCGTTTCGCCGTGCGCAGGGCGCTTAATTCATCCGGCGTCAGCGCGCCTGTGCGGGCGCGGCCCTCAACTTTCTGAAAAGCCACCAGCGCGTGATAAAGCGAGGCGTCAGGTTTCTTCGCGTCCAGATCAACCCAGTAACCCATCTCGCCAAGCCGCGTTCTGGCTTCCTGAATTTCAGCCTCGCTCATCTGCACCCTGAGCGCCGGACGCGGCTGTCTGGGCGATTGTTTTTCAGCCTGTGCCCGTGCTGTCGGCTGATTCACCGGCTGAGCTTTAACAGTTGTCAGCAGCGCGACAAACAGCAGACAAAGAACCTGAACTGTAAGCTGGCGAAGATTTCTCATACGCCATCATTGCAGTGCAAATCGAAGGCCGCAGGATAAGTGAATGGTTGGCGGGCGAAAGCGACTCAGGCCTGCGTGAATTTGCTCAGCGGCAGATGACGGGCGGGGGATTTGCCACAAACAACCGGGCCGGCGCGGCGCTCAGTTCCGACCGCCTGTTCCGCCTGCGGATTCATACTTTCCCGAAAAAAACAGGATTCAGGTCTCAGGAAGCAGGAATCAGCTTTTGATGGTGCGCTGATGATCGTCTTTGACTGCCTCAAGTGCTTCGGTCATCAGCGCGGGAAGCGGCGCAGTGAAAGTCATCTCAGCGCCGGTTGTCGGATGCCGCAGTGTCAGTTGATGCGCGTGCAATAGCTGATGTTTGAGTGTCAGGCCTGGAATGCCGGGCGCGTGATTTTCACTGCGGCCCCGGTAAACCTGATCGCCGGTGATTGGGTGGCCAATGTGCGCGCAGTGAATCCGCAACTGATGCGTGCGTCCGGTCAGCGGTTCCAGTTCGACGAGCGTATGCCGCGCAAATCGCTGTTTGACGGTGAAGCGCGTCTGCGAATCGTCGCCGCCTTCCATCACGCGCCAGCGCGGCCACGCGTGCGCTTCGCGTCCGATGGGCGCGTCAATCAACCCGGTGTCTTCAGTCATCACGCCGCCGACCAGCGCGAGATAGGTTTTGCTGACGCGGCGCTGACGAAAGGCTTTGGTGACGATGCGCGTGGCGCGTTCGTTTTTTGAAATGGCGATCACGCCCGACGTGTCGCGGTCCAGCCGATGCAGCAGCACCGGGCGCGGGGCCGCGTGGCCAGGGGTGTGGCGACTGTGCAGAACGTGCCAGGCCAGCGCATTCATCAGCGTGCCCGATTTTTCATTCGTGCTCGGATGCGAGAGCAGCCCCGTCGGCTTGTTGATGATAATCAGATCGTCATCTTCAAAAAGAATGTCGAGCGGAATCGCTTCGGGCAGCGCGGAGGTCGGTGAGGCCGGATCAACGC
>CAYWDW010000582.1:0-4194 GCA_964457105.1 uncultured Heliobacteriaceae bacterium | reverse complement strand
GCCGCTATTGAATTGATCCGCTTCGCGGATCAGCGGAACTCATCCGCTTCGCGGATCAGCCGAACTCATCCGCTGCGCGGATCAGCGGGACTCATCCGCTTCGCAGATCAGCCGAACGCATCATCAGAGCCGCACTTATTACCATTCAATCTCTGCTCAGGGCATAAGGATTGCAGCCACTGTGACTCCAGGGTGGGGAGCGTGCGATGAACAGTGACTTTCGACAATTCTCATTTATTTGCCTGGCCGTGATGACCGTGATGCTGTCCGGCATTGTTACGGCCACTGCACAGACTGCCAGTGATGTGATTGTTTCAGTTCAGCGCGACCATCCGGCTTCAGTCGTCAGGCCGGCCTTTCGACCTTTTGAAGGCATCAGCAAAGCGTCGTTGCTGGCGGGTTCGCGGTCTTCAGCGTTAGCAATGCAACCAGACAGAGTGGTGCTGAACCGGGCAGCGTTGAAGTTGCCCGGCTTTCGTTCGACAGCGCAGGTGAACGGCGCAAAAACCGGGCAGCAGGTCGCAGGCAACGGTGCGCCGGTTTCTGTGATGACTGCCGGAGACAAGCTCAGATATGGTTTGAAACGAACTTTTCTCAGACCGCAGCCTTATCTGTTTGCCGCCTTCAAGGCGACTTACACACAGCTCAGAGAGGAAGATCAGCCGCAAAAAGATACTGGCGACAAAGTGGCTGACGGCTTGTCTCGCCTGGCGATTTCAATGGCGAGCAGCAGCACGCGCACCTTTCTGGTGTCTGGTCTTTACCCGATTATCTTTCGCGCAGATCCACGTTATCACCCTTCCGGCAAACAAGGTTTCGGCGCGCGCGTCTGGTATGCGACGAGTCGCGTGTTTGTGACTGAAGACGACAGCGGTCATTTGCGGCCCAATTATTCGCGGCTCGGTGGCAGCCTGACGGCGAGCGCACTGGCCAATCTCTGGGAACGCAACACGCCGGGACATCGGCGCATTGGCGTCACCCCGACCTTCACCCGTTTCGGCAGCATGATCGGTTTCGATGTTTTGCAGTTTATCCTGCTGAAAGAGTTCGGCCCCGACATCAAACGAAAAATCTTTGGTCAATAGCCAACTCGCACACTCACCGTTTATGAAAGCTGACGAGGCCACGCCCACAGAAACCATGCCGCTGAAACAGGCACGCCGGGCCGGAGTATCCGGGCATCCGCGGCGTTTGACGCTGGCTTATCTGGTGCGCCCGCACTGGAAGGCGCTCAGCGTGGCGCTGCTGGCGGTCGCGGCTCAGAGCGTGACCGATGTGCTGGATCCATGGCCGCTGAAAATTCTGCTCGACTACGTCATCGGCCATAAACAGATGCCCGGCTGGCTGGCTGAGATCATTCAGGCTACAGTCGGCAGCGGCAAGTCTGACATTCTGGATTTCACGGCCCTCGCCGTCATCGTCATTGCGGTCGTCAGCGCGATCAGTTCCTACACTGAAAATTACTTTACGACCAGCGTCGGGCAATGGGTGATGCACGATCTGCGGCGCACGCTTTATCACCACATTCAGCGGCTGAGCCTGTCGTGGCACGATCAGAAGCGCACGGGCGATCTGATCAGCCGCGTGACCAGCGACATTGACGCCATTCAGAGCTTCATCGCTTCGGCGCTGCTCGGCGTCGTGGTCAATGTGCTGACGCTCGTCGGCATGATCGGCGTGATGTTTTATCTGAACTGGCAGTTCACGCTGATTGCGTTGTCGGTGGCGCCGGTGCTGTTCGTGGTCGTTTACACTTTCACGCGCCGCATCAGGAAGGCGGCGCGCGACGTGCGCAAAAAAGAAGGCGAAGTCGTCTCGGTGGTCGAGGAAGTGCTGTCATCCATGCGCGTGGTCAAGGCCTTCGCGCGCGAAGACTATGAACAACGCCGCTTCGAGCAGGAAAGTCTGGAGAGCGTCGAAACAGCCCTGCGCGCGCGCAGCCTGAAAGCAAAGCTTTCGCCGCTCGTTGAAATCATCGTCGCGGTCGGCACCTGTCTGGTCATCTGGTATGGCGCGCGGCTGGTGCTGGCCGGTTCACTGACGCCGGGCGTGCTGGTCGTCTTTTTTCTGTACCTCGGCAAGATGTACAAACCGATGCGCGAACTATCGAAGATGACCGACACCTTTTCAAAGGCTGCCGTCGGCTTCGAGCGCATTCAGGAAGTGCTGGAGACTGAACGCCAGGTGCGCGATCAGCCGCACGCCCGCCGCGCGCCGAGGTTCAAAGGCCGCATTGAATTTGAGCATGTTGATTTTGCTTACGAGGCTCAGCGAAAAATTCTCAATGACGTAAATTTCGTCATCGAACCCGGTCAGATTGCGGCCATCGTCGGGCCGACGGGCGCGGGCAAAACCACGATCATCAGCCTCATTCCGCGTTTCTATGATCCGCTGTCAGGCGTCGTGAAGATTGACGGAGCCGATGTCCGCACCTTCAAACAGCGGTCCTTGCGTCGGCAGATCAGCTTTGTGCTGCAGGAGACGCTGCTTTTTCGCGCGCCCATCTGGCACAACATCGCTTATGGCAAACCCGAAGCCACCCGCGATGAAATCGTGCGCGCCGCGAAACTGGCCAACGCGCATGAATTCATCGCAAAGATGCCGGACGGTTACGACACCATGGTGGGCGAACGCGGCGTGACGCTGTCGGGCGGCCAGCGGCAGCGCATCGCCATTGCCCGCGCCTTCATTCGCGATTCGCCGATTCTGATTCTCGATGAACCGACTTCAAGCCTCGATGCCGCGTCAGCAGAACTCGTCTTTGAAGCGCTCAATCGGCTGATGGCTGATAAAACCTGCATCGTGATTGCGCATCGCCTGTCCACCGTCAGACGCGCCGATGTGATCTTTGTACTCAGGGATGGCACGGTGATCGAACGGGGCACGCACCAGCAACTGCTCGCACGCGGCGGCCTCTATGCTGACCTCTATGAACTTCAGTTCCGCCCGGAAGAAAAGGCCGGCGAGGCTCTCGTCAGTCAGTAATCATCGCTGCCAGGCGCTGATGATGCTTTGAAATGCGCTGACGTGGTTACAACTTTGTCAGCATTGTGATGCGTTGTCTGAGGGTGCGCGTGCAGGCTTCAATGTCAGGCGCGGCATAACCGGCGGCGCGAAAGGCATCGCTGAGCTGCCGGTCAGAAAGCTGCGCCAGCAATGCGCCCAGCCAGCGGGCATCAGCGCGCGGAATATTTTTGACGATGCTTTCCATGCGCGTGCGCTCGCAGTAGTACGGCAGGTCAATGGCCAGCAGAAAGAAAGGGCGACTGTGCAGCACGAAATCAACCCGGTCCGGCCAGACCTGATGGATAAACGCGGACCGGGCGTAATCTGCCGTCACGCCGCGTGAACGAGTCAGCGTGTTGCCGGTCCGGCCAAAGGTCGCCCCCAGATCAGTCACCACATAACGACGCTCGCCGTTTTTCTCTTCATAAACGCCGTTGTTGTCAGCCTTGAGATCCCAGTTGTTGATGAGCGCCATCAGGACTTTGAGGCCGTTCATTTCCCGCGTGCCGGTGAAGGGATTATCAAACCAGCTCCAGTCATCAACTTTCTTTTCATCCGGGCGCTTACGTTCAAGCCGCGCGCCGCGAATCGTGCCGTCAGGCATAATGAATTCCTGGCCCCGGCTCAGCAGTTTCATCCTTTCGACCTTCAGCACCGGCAGGTAATAATCTTCATCGGTGAAATAACCGGCGGCCCAGACAATGCGCGTGGCAGCAGTTTCTGACCGCGCTTCCTGACCGAGTTTGACTTTCCATTTCGCGCCCTGCTCGTCACGCACCTCAAACTTCGGATTCGAGCCGCCGTAATCTTCCTTCAGAAAAGTCAGCCGCCCTTGCGGCGCGTGTGCGCTGCCGCCCGGCCCGTCATACAGATCGCGGCTCCTCAGGTCTTTCGGTTCGCTCCACAATCCGGCAGTCAGCGCAGGCCTGCAGCGCGTTTTCTGATTCAGCGTGTGGCGTGATTGCTGCGTCGTGGCAGAGAGCGGATCAATCAGCGCGATAATGATGATCGTGACCAGCAGAAGCTGTCTCATTCACCCCATCCCTGCATGCCCAATGGCATTGAATTAAGGAAAAAGGGGGGCCGTCCCTTGGAGCGCGGGGCCGCCGGCCCCCCCCGGGGGGGGGCACCCCAGTTGCGGGCCGCGGGCCCCGCCCCCCGGCGTTAATTAAAGGCCATTGCCGCAAA
>CAYWDW010000581.1:0-4198 GCA_964457105.1 uncultured Heliobacteriaceae bacterium | reverse complement strand
CTGCTGCGGAATGGTCGCCGCGAGGCGGTTGTAAAGATCAATCACCGGCTGACGACCATTGAATCCGGCGGCGATGACGAGCGGATAAAAGCTGCGCCGCGCCTGCTGCGGATCAATCTTCAACTCAAAGCGCACCGCGCCCGGACCCGGCTGATGCGCGGGTGTTGAGACGCCTTTGGTCGCCGCGGGTGAGCCGAAAAACGCATTGAATTTGCGGCGGCTTTCAGTGATGACGAAGGCTTTCAGGTCAGCGCGCCAGCCGACAGCCTGACCGCCCAGACCGCCCGGCCACATCGGTTTCAGATCGGGAACAAAACTGACGGTCAGTGTCAGCGGGCGTGCGCTGTCAACATCAAGCAGCACCAGCGAACCGGCTTCGTTAATCGGTGACAGAAAATGAGCGCGGATCGTGAATAGCTGATTGGAGGCCACCAGCGTTGTCGCTTCAGGACGGACGATGACGCGCTCAACGCACGCGGCAAAATCAATCGGATTGTCCTGCCCGTCAACCACAATGCTGAAGCGCGCATCGTGAAAGAGCTTGAACGGAAAAACCCACGCCTCAAAGGTTCCTGATTCGTGGCTGAAGATCGCTGACTGACGGCCCACCGCATCGAAATAAACCTGCGGGCGCGATGGCCTGGACAGTTCAATCGGACAGGCCGTGAGCGCAAACTTGTCCGGCAGGCTGACCGGCGCGTTCTGTGCCTGCGCCGGACTCAGGGCACACAGCAACAGCAAAAATGCAGTCAGCAGATTCAGGGCCAGGTTGCTTCGTTCTCTCATGATCTTTCTGCCTTTACCGGCTGAGCTGTTCCTGCGTGCCGGGTTTGAATCTGAACAGCGCGGCTGAAACGGCCAGTTCGCGGCTGCTGATGAAGTGCGTGAAGATTGGCACCACCAGGCCGTTGACGGCATCAATGCCGTTGTAATCGCCAAAGAAGACGCTTTCGTGCGTCTCAAACGGCGCGAGGCTGATGGGGTAATTGACGAAGCTTCTGCCGCCATCCACGCTGCGCGCCAGCGTCAGCCCGGTCTTTGTTCCTTCCAGCCGGCGGCGATCATAAAAGACCACGTTGAGCGAACCATCGGCAGGGTCCAGCGCCAGCCAGGTCATAAACTGCGCTTTGCCATTGCCCGTTTTGTCATCGTTGACGCGCACGGGCGCTGACCACGTTTCGCCGCCATCGCGTGACGACATCACGAACACATCAGCGTCGCCGTTGCGGGTGTCAACCCAGTTGACATAAATCGTGCCGCGATGCGGGCCGGTGCTGTGATCAACTTTCGTCACCGGCATCCCGTTGCTGCGACCGAGGCCGGGAATGTCCAGGCTCCAGCCGCCGGGGTGCGGCGCGATGGTTTTGTCTTTGCCAAAGGTCAGCCCGCCATCCAGCGATTTGTCAAAGACCAGCCCCTGCGCGCCCGACCAGACGACATAGACTTCGCCTTTGCGGCCAGCCGCGACCATGGCGCCTTCCAGCGTGTTGTCATCATCCCGGCAATCGCCCGTCTCATCAGAAATCCTGATCGGCATGGCAAAGGTCTGCGCGCCATCGGTCGAGCGCGAAAAATAAATATGCGAATGGCAGGACGGGTCTTTGCTGCCGTAAACATCAAAGCGTGTCCACGCCAGCCAGACCTGATTCAGGTGCGGCGAACCAGGCATGTTGTCAGTGACGACATAAGGTTTGTCTTCAAACGGCGTGACGCTGTTGATGTGGTCAATGACCGGCACGGGCGCGCTCCACGAGGCGCCGCCGTCCTTTGATGCAATCAGGTAAATGCCGCTGTAAGCGCGGCGCGGGCGCTGTTCGCGGATGCCGTCGAAGGAAATATAGCAATGATAAGCCGTGCCGTCGGCGGCAAAGGTGACTGAATCATCGCCCTGCGGCAGTTGCCGCGCATTGGGCAGCGGCACTGAGGTCCACGTGCTGCCGCCGTCAGTGCTGACATAGCTGTATCCGTTGACGCGCGGGCCGGTGCCGCGACTGTACTGCATTGACGTGGCGATCAGGTTGTCGGGCCTGACCGGATTGATGGCAATTGACACCTCAGCCGGGCGCACGGCGGCAGGCTCGCTCACGCGCACGATGCGATGCTGTGCGGCGGCGGTGAGGCTGATGGTTGTCAGAAACAGGGGCAGTGTATATATTCGCAGGCGGTTCATGCGTGCATCATTCCCTTCGGTCAGTGGTTGCCGGATGTGAAAAACCGGTTGTTTTCAGGTCAGAGTTTCGATGGAAGAAACAGGCTTGTCCAGTCGCCATTTATTTTTTCAGTTCATGGTGAAGGCGGTTGTGCTGCGGGGTGGCCCAATGGCGTTAAGTTAAGAAAGAGAGATGACGGAACAAACGGAAATAACGGAAATAACGGAACAGACAGAAAGGCGCAGGGTTTTTCATTTGTGGTGTTCCGTTATTTCCGTGTGTTGCGGTCATCTCTCTTCCGGCTTGTTCTCTGGCTTGATTTGATGTCATTGGCCTGTGGCCTGGATCGGCCGTTCAGGCTCGATTACCTGTGGGTTGCGCGGTGTCTCGGCGCGGCCTGTTTCAGCTTTTGCTTTTAACCCGGAGTCATTATGCCTCAGGCCATGGAAGCGGCGGGTAAGGCGACAAACGACAGCAGCGCCAGGCCCGACAAGTCAGCCCGCGAAAATCTTTTTCTCGAAGGCCCGCGCTCGCGGTTCAGGGAACTGCTGACGGTGCTGCGGGTGATGAAGGAATTCATCATCGGCTTTCGCGCGCTGCATTTCGTCGGGCCGTGCGTGACGGTGTTCGGGTCGGCGCGCTTCCGGCAGGAGCATCAGTTTTATCACCAGGCCCGCGAGGTCGGAGCCGCGCTCAGCCGCCTCGGTTTCACGGTCATGACCGGTGGCGGGCCGGGCATTATGGAAGCCGCCAATCGCGGCGCAAAGGAAGCCGGCGGCCATTCCATCGGCTGCAATATCATTCTGCCGTTCGAGCAGCAGCCGAATCCGTTTCTCGATACCATCGTCAACTTTCATTACTTTTTCGTGCGCAAGGTCATGCTGGTCAAATACTCGTATGCCTTTGTGGTGCTGCCCGGCGGCTTCGGGACGATGGATGAAATGTTTGAGGCGCTGACGCTGATTCAGACGCACAAGATTCGCAACTTCCCGATTGTGCTGATGGGCCGTGAATACTGGCAGCCGCTGATGAATTTTATGAACTCAATGGCCGCCGCCCGCACGATCAACCCGGCAGACCTCGACCTGCTGCTGTTTACTGATTCGGTCGCAGAAGCCATGGCGCACATTCAGAAGCATGCCATCGAACAGTTCGGCCTGAGCCGCGCCCGCGCGCCGAAACCATCAGCGCTGCTTGGCGAGCGAGCCTGAACGCAACTGCAATCTGCTCTGAATCAGCATTACTTCTGCGCTGAATGCTTTGTGTAATTTCAGCCCTGGGTTATGTTGAGTTCGTTCATTTCAGCTTCGCTGACTTTTCACTACTCAATCGGGAGCGCCCCAATGAAAAAGCGTGCAAAGATCAATCTGCCGGAAGATCGTTACTTCGATGCTGACCCGCAGCGCAGGGAGATCGCGCTGCGGCTCTATCACCTGGTGAAGGATCAGCCGCTCATCTGTCCGCACGGGCATGTTGACCCGCGTCTGTTCGCCGATCCTGATTATCAGTTCGGCACGCCGACGGAACTGCTGCTGATTCCCGACCATTACATTTTCAGAATGCTCTATTCGCAGGGCATTCCGCTTGAGCGCCTCGGCGTGCCGCGACTTGACGGCGTGCCGGTCGAAAGCGATCACCGCAAAATCTGGCAGCTTTTTGCCGAGCATTATTATCTGTTTCGCGGCACGCCGACCGGGATGTGGCTGGACCACGAACTGCACGAAGTCTTTGGCGTTGAGGACAAACTGAGCGGCGACACGGCGCCGGAAATTTATGACCACATCGCCGCGCAACTGGCGAAGCCTGAATTTCGTCCGCGCCGCCTGTTCGAGCGATTCAGGATTGAAGTGCTGGCGACGACGGATGCCGCCGATGATCCGCTGCCGCATCACCAGGCGCTGCGTCGTTCAGGCTGGCCTGGCCGCATCGTGCCGACCTTCAGGCCCGATGGCGTCGTCAACATTGATCGTCCCGACTGGCGCGACAACATCCGGGCGACCCGTCAGCCGCGCTGCTTGAAGTTCTCGACCCGGAGCAGAACCATTCCT
>CAYWDW010000580.1:0-4213 GCA_964457105.1 uncultured Heliobacteriaceae bacterium | reverse complement strand
CATCAATGCTTACGAGCATGGAAAAACAGGAAGAAGAGATGACGGAACAGACGGAAATAACGGAACAGACGGAAGCACAACTGAACAGCGTCAGAAACTTTCTGTGATTTCCGTGTGCGGCAGTCATCCCGCTTCAATTCAATGTCATTGCCCTGACCGGTCTGCCCTGTCGTTGCAACTCATCCGCTGGTCAGCCGTTCTGGCTGGTGCTGAAGTGTGCCTGTTCAGGGTGGGCGCAGGATAGAGCATGCGTCGGCGCAAAACAATTTTCCGGGCAGGCACAGAGCCTGATTTTCCGGGCTTGTTCACTGCCCTGTGCGGTCGCTGTCAAAGCTGCGCGTTATCCGCTTTTGGGAAGGCGCAGTCCCACAAGCGAACACCGGCTGTCGGCGGGGTGCGTGCAAGTTGAGCGATTGCATTGCCGGGGCGGGTGAAGGCGCTGGCACGGTGATTGACAGACATTGCTGTTCAGGTCGGAAAGTAGTCGGAAGTCGGAATTCGGTAGTCGGAATTCGGAATTCGGTAGAAAGAAGCAGGAAGCTGGAGAGGCTTGATGTATTCGTGAAGTTCGGATGAAAAGTAAGCGCAGCAGCCGGGTAACTGCCTTGCTTCTTCTTCCGAATTCCGACTACCGAATTCCGAATTCCTTTCCAGGAGAATTTATGCAAACGCTGATTCAAGACCTGCGCTACGGCGCGCGAATGTTGCTGAAGCAGCCTGGCGTTACGCTGGTCGCTGTCTGTTCGCTGGCGCTGGGGATTGGCGCGGCGGCGGCGATCTTCAGCGTGGTGGATGCGCTGCTGTTGCGTCCGCTGTCTTACCCTGAACCGGACCGCCTGGTAGTTGTGCGCGAAGTCAATGTGCAAGGCCGACAGATGTCACTGGCCGAGCCGAATTACGAAGACCTGCGCGCGCGCAGCCGGAGCTTCAGCGCGCTGGCCCTCGCGGCAGGCAGCTTCCCGCTGGTCACAACCGGCGGCAGTGAACCGGTGCGGGCGCGCGTGTCTTATGCGTCGGGCGACTTCTTCAATGTCATGGGTGTGCAGCCCGTCGCGGGCCGCACCTTTCTGCCGGAAGAGACGAAGTACGGCGGACCGAAGGCGGCGCTGGTGAGCTACGGATTCTGGCAGCGGCAGTTGGGCGGGCGGGCAGATTTGAGCGAGGCGCGGCTCAATGTGGATGGCGCGCTGTGCAACGTGGTGGGGGTGATGCCGCCCGGTTTCAGCTATCCGCCGGAGACCGAAGTCTGGGTGACGACCGGCATTGAGCCGCCGAGCGCTTCGCGCACCGCGCACAACTGGCCAGTGGTGGGGCGGCTGCGCGCGGGCGTCACGCTTGCGCAGGCACGCGCCGAAGCGAGCGCCATCGGTCAGCAGATCCGGCAGGAAAACGGCGCACAACTGGGCGCCGCCGCGGATTTCGCCATGACTGATTTCGCGCTCGTGCCGTTGCAGCAACACCTCACGCGCAACGTGCGCGGGGGCCTGTGGCTGCTCGTCGGCGCGGTCGGCCTGTTGTTGCTGGTGGCCTGCGCGAACGCGGCGAATTTATTGCTGGCGCAGTTGACGGGGCGGCAGCGCGAATTCGCGGTGCGGGCGGCCCTGGGCGCGCGCGCGTGGCGAGTCGCGCGGCAACTGATCGTGGAGAATCTGCTGCTGACGCTTGTGGCGGCGGGCGCGGGCGCGCTGCTCGCCAGCTTCGGCGTGAGCGCCTTGTTGCGGCTTGAAGGCGGCAGCCTGCCGCGGCTGAATCCGGTGAGCGTGAATGGCCGCGTGTTGTTGTTTGCCTGCGCGCTGGCCGTGCTGATCGGCGTCGCGCTGGGCTGTTTACCGGCGCTGCGGTTCAGACGACCGGATTTGCAGTCCACCTTGAAAGAAGGCGGGCGCGGGCAATCGGCGGGCGCGTTTGGCGGGCGGTTGCGCCGCGCCATTGTGATTGCACAACTGGCCCTGACCCTGGTGTTGCTGGTGAGCGCAGGGCTGCTGGGGCGCAGTTTCATCAAACTGTGGCAAACCGATCCGGGCTTCAAACCGGAACAAGCTGTGGTCATGCGGCTCTCGCTGCCTTCGACCGTCTCGCCCGCAGAAGACGAACGCACGCGCCAGTTTTATGTGCAATTGCTGGAGCGCCTGCGACGCCTGCCGGGCGTGAGCGCCGTCGGCGGCATCAATTCGCTGCCGCTTGCAGAGAGCGGGGCGAATGGCGCGTTTCTGATTGACGACAACCCGGCGCAGCGCGGCACGGCGGAGTATCGCGTGGCGAGCGGCGGATTTTTCACGGCGCTGGGCGTGCCGCTGCTGCGCGGGCGTTTCTTTGACGAGCGCGACGGGGTGAATGCGCCGCACGTCGCCGTCATCAACCAGGCGCTGGCTGCGCGTTACTTTCCCAATCAGGACCCGCTCGGCCAGCGCCTTCAGTTCGGCAATATGGACGGCGACAAGCGTCTGTTGCACATCGTCGGCGTAGTCGCTGATGTGCGCGAGGCGCTGGACGCCGCCGCCGAGCCGACGGTTTATGCCTGTGCGGTGCAGCGCCCGCAATGGTGGCAGGTCTCGCGGCTGGCCATCGTTGTGCGTTCGACGCTCGAACCGGCGGCCCTGATTCCGGCGTTGCGCGCGACGGCCCTGGGACTGCGCGCCGACGTGCCGCTCAGCTTCAGCACCCTGCCTGAAATCTTTGCGGCTTCGCTCGATCAGCGCCGCTTCAGCCTGATGATCTTTGGCGCGTTTGCGCTGGTGGCGCTGCTGCTGGCGACGCTGGGCATTTATGGCGTGTTGTCTTACACCGTCACCGAGCGCACCCGTGAACTCGGCATTCGCCTGGCGCTGGGCGCGCAAAGGGGCGCAGTGCTGCGCCTGGTGATCGGGCAGGGCCTGCGGCTGGCGCTCTCAGGCATTGCGCTGGGCTGGCTGGCCTCGCTGGCCGTCACGCGCCTGCTGGCAACCATGGTGCATGGCGTCAGCACGACTGATCCGCTGACGTTCGCAGGCATTGCCTTGCTCTTGCTGGCGGTCGCACTCGCGGCCTGCTGGATTCCGGCACGACGCGCAACGCAGGTGGATCCAATGATTGCGCTGCGATGCGAGTAGAAGGAATTCGGAATTCGGAAGTCGGAAGAAGAAGCAGGAAGCTGGAGAGGCTTGATGTATTCGTGAAGTTCGGATGAAAAGTAAGCGCAGCAGCCGGGTAACTGCCTTGCTTCTTCTTCCGAATTCCGACTACCGAATTCCGAATTCCTTTCCAGGAGAATTTATGCAAACCCTGATTCAGGACCTGCGCTACGGCGCGCGGATGTTGATGAAGAAACCCGGTTTCACTTTGATTGCCGTCATCACGCTCGCGCTCGGTATCGGCGCAAACACGGCGATTTTCAGCGTGACGGACAAGCTGCTGGTCAGGTCGCTGGCGGTCAAAGAGCCGCAACAACTCGTCCTCATCAATTCCGTCAGCGTCAATCCGCACTTCGTCAGCAACGCTTTCTCTTATCCCAACTTCAGCGATTATCGCGCGCAGAATCAGGTCCTGGCGGGTTTGCTGGCTTTCACGACTACGCAGTTGGAACTGAAGACTAACGACCGCGTCGAGCGCGTGCCGGGCGAATATGTTTCTGGAAATTACTTCGACGTGTTGGGCGTTGGGGCCGCGCGCGGGCGGACGTTTTCGCCTGAAGAAGACCGCGCGCCGGGCACGCAGCCGGTCGCGGTTGTCAGCGACGGATTCTGGCGCAAACGGTTCGGCGCCGATCCGAATCTGATTGGCCGGACGATCACGCTCAACAACATTCCGCTGACCGTGATCGGCGTCGCGCCGCCGAACTTCAACGGAATGATTCTGGAAGAGCCGACCGAGGTCTGGGTTCCCGCGCTGATGCATCCGCAACTGGCGCAATCAAACTTCATCGAGAACCGCAAAGACGGCTTTCTGTTGCTGATGGGGCGAATCAGAGAAGGCGTCAGCCAGGCGCAGGCGGAAGCGAGTCTGGACACGCTGGCGCAGCAAATCAAAGAAGCCAACACGCCGCCGGGCGTGATTACGAAAGGGATGCCGTTCAGCGAACA
Source organism: uncultured Heliobacteriaceae bacterium (assembly GCA_964457105.1). Lineage (GTDB taxonomy): Bacteria > Acidobacteriota > Blastocatellia > RBC074 > RBC074 > DASRDU01. The sequence continues at coordinate 155 of CAYWDW010000580.1, read as the reverse complement.
GCACATCAAATTCGAGCCGGGCGGGCGCGGCATTTCGATTTTGCGGAAACGGTTTTCGTCGCCGCTCAAACTGCTGATGGCTGTGGTCGGGCTGGTGTTGTTGAAATCCGGCCAGGGTTTCGCTGCGTCTGCCTCAGATGCTGATCCCAGGCAAA
>CAYWDW010000579.1:0-4217 GCA_964457105.1 uncultured Heliobacteriaceae bacterium | reverse complement strand
CTTCGATGTCTCCGATGGCAGCAATCATTGAGGCTCTCCGGTTGAAGGTCTCTCCGGCTCGCTGAAGGGTTTGAGCGGGCGCGCAATCAGCACCGGACACGATGACTGGCGCAGCACGCGGTCGGCATTGGACCCGAACAGCGCGCGCATCGCAAAGCCTGCGCCGTGGACGCCCATGCAGATCAGATCAATCTCGTGTTCTTCAGCATAAGTCAGAATTTCACGGTAAGGCTGCCCGGCCCTGACCGCGTGAATGACCTTGCACCACAGATGCGTTTCATCCGGCACGGCCTGTTGCAGCAGCCGCGCGGCGCGCTGAAAGTCGCTTTCGATGGACAGCGGCAGACCCGTTGCCGCCGGGGCCAGCGTGACCGGCAGGACGTGCATCAGATGCAGTTCGGCCTGATATTCCTGCGCCAGCGAAATCGCGGATTGCAGCGCCAGCTCTGAATCGTTCGAGAAATCGTGCGCGACCAGAATTTTTTTCAGCGTCACTTCGCCGGTCCCGAGTCCGGCCCATTCGTGTTCCTGCGGATGCGTGACCAGCACCGGGCAGGGCGCAGTGCGGCAGACGGCTTCAGCCGTTGAACCCAGCAGCGCCGCCGCCAGCGGACGCCGCCGCGAACGCATGACGATCAGGTCAATAAAGCGTTCCGCCGCCACCCGTGAAATGGCCAGATCCGGGTCGCCTTCAATGATGATGCCTTCGCACCGGCCAGCCGTTTCACCAGCCAGCGCGAGGTAAGGTTCGATGGCGGCTTCAAATTGTGCCTGCAGGGTGTCGCGGGCCAGCGCATCCATCAGCGACGTCGGCTCGATGCAATGACAAATGAACAGCCGGGCCTGATAAGCCTGAGCCAGCGCGACCGCATAACGCAGCGCCGCATCTGATTCCGCTGAGAGATCGGTGGGACAGAGTATTCGTTTGATGCTGACCATCATAGTTTCCTCCAGTGGCGAGATGTCTCGTCACGGAAGCTGCAACCTCTGTGCCTGCCTGCTGACCACGGCTCAACGGCAGCCGCGACGCGCCGGTCTGCGGAATATAACCAGCGACGGCGTGAAAATACTCAGCCGGTTGAGCAGGAAGCAGCAGCGCAGGATTCAGGTCTGCGGAGAAGAATCGCGGGGCAGCCGGATGGTGAAGGTCGAACCCTGACCCGGACGCGAAGCGACTTCGACGCGGCCACCGTGTGCGCGGGCAATGCGCCGCACGGCGGGCAGTCCGAGGCCGGTGCCATTGGGTTGCGTGGTGAAAAAAGGGCTGAAGATGCGCGCCAGGTCTTCGTCGGTAATGCCGCGTCCATCGTCGCTGACTTCGATGACTGCCTCGTGGCCGGTGCTGCTGCGGCCATTGAAACTGACTGCCTGGCCGGTGCGCAGCCGGACCGTGACTGTGCCCTCGTCGTCAATTGCTTCGATGGCGTTGAGCAGCAGGTTCAGCACGGCGTCTTCGATCTGCACGGCGTCAATTATCATCAGGATGGGCATCGCGTCGGCAGCGAAATCAACTTTGATCTGATGGCCGGTGGCCGCGGCGACTCCGGCGGCGTGATGGCGGGCGAGGCTGACGGCGCGCTGCACGGCATCGGTGAGTGAAGCCGTCTGAAAGCTGAACCCGCGCGGGCGGGCGCGTTCAAGCAGCGTGTGCACGGTGGCGTCAATCCGGCGCACCTCGCGCCGCACGCTTTCGAGGACGCTGCGTTCAGGGTCATTCGGGCTGCGCCGCTGAATCAGAATGTCAACGGCACCCTGAATGCCCGCCAGCGGATTCCTGATTTCGTGCGCCAGCCCCGCCGCCAGTTCGCCGAAGCGGGCGAGTTGTTCGACTCGCGCCAGCTCGCGTTCACGCACGATGACATCGGTGATGTCGCGCACGACCATGACGTAGCAGATGACCTGACCCGCTTCATCGCGCACCGGCGAGAGGCGCGAACGCAGCCGCTGACCAGGCAGGCGACCACAGATTTCTTCGCTTTCGATGGCGCCGGAGACGTTCGACATGGCGCGGGCGCAATAGGGCGGTGCGGCGCCGCTGCCATTGCCGCAGCCGAATATTTCGCTGCAGGGGCGACCGAGGATTTCTTCGAGCGGCAGACCGATCATGACCGCAAAGGCGCGATTGGCGCGCACAATCCGCGCCTCCAGCGATTGCACGCAAACGCCATCCTCAATGGCTTCAAACAGCGCTTCCCAGGCGGGCGGCAGGATCGGCATTGAAGCCGGCAGGACTGGTCGTGAGGTCTGTTCGTTCATGTCGTTGTTTCAGCCGTCACGCCTTCGAGCTTCTTCAGGCGGTAGCGCAACTGATCGCGGGAAATACCAAGCAGTTCAGCCGCGCGCGTCTGATTGCCGCCGCTGCGTTTCATTGCCTGGGCGACGAGCGACATTTCGACGGCTTCAAGCTGCACTCCGTGGGCCGGCAGGCGAAACTGTGCGGCGAGACTTTCATCGGGTGTCGGTTCGTGAACGGGCGGGAGCGGCACGACCGCCGCGCTGACCGGCGCTGTCGCCGGAGCTTCAACCGGATGCGCGACCGGCGCTCGTTCTTCTGACAAGCCGCAGGGCAGCCACGTTTCGGTAATCAGATCGCCGTCTTCAAGAATCATCACGCGCTCGATGACGTTGCGCAGCTCGCGGACATTGCCCGGCCACGAATAGCGACGAAAGATGTCAGCCACTTCTGCCGACATGCCGCGAATGTGCTTGCGCAGGCGTTCATTGAACTGCCGGATGTAATAATCGGCCAGAATCAGCACATCGTCGCCGCGTTCGCGCAGGGCCGGAATCTCAATCTGAATTACGGACAGGCGATAATACAAATCCAGCCGGAACTTCCCGGCCTCACTCTCGGCTCTGAGATTGCGGTTTGACGCGGCAATGACGCGCACATCGAGCGGAATGTCCCGGAGTCCGCCGACGCGCCGGAACGCGCCTTCTTCAAGCACGCGCAGCAGCTTGGCCTGCAGCCCAAGTTCAAGTTCACCGATTTCATCCAGAAAGATCGTGCCGCCTTCGGCCTGCTCAAAGAGTCCTTCCTTGCGACCCTTGGCGTCGGTGAACGCGCCTTTTTCGTATCCGAACAGTTCCGATTCGATCAGCGTGCCGGGAATGGCCGCGCAGTTGATGGCGACAAATGGCTTGTCAGCGCGGCGCGAGCTGTAATGGATGGCTTTGGCGACGAGATCCTTGCCGGTGCCGCTTTCGCCCTGCAGCAGCACCGATGAGGCTTCGCTTTCGGCGACCTTGCGCGCGAGGAGCAGCATCTTCTGCATGGCCGGAGACTGGCCGATGATCTGCTCGAAACTGAATTCGCGTGTGCGTTCGCGCTGAATCCGGCTGACCTCGCGGCGCAGTCGCCCGGTTTCGATGCCGTTGCGAATCGTGACCTGAAGCTCGTTGAGGTTGATCGGTTTGCCAATGAAATCGTAAGCCCCGCCCCGCAGCGCGGCGAGCGTGTCTTCAACCATCACATTGGCGGTAATCATGATGACGACGGCCTGCGGGTGATGGCTCTTGATTTCGGTCAGCACATCCAGCCCCGATCCGTCGGGCAGGTTGATGTCGAGCAGCACGGCGGTCGGGCGCTCGCCCTCAAACACCGACAGCGCGCCCGCGACCGTCCCGGCTTCAATCGGTTCATAACCCCATCCGCGCAACGCTTCAGTCAGCGTCCAGCGGATCATGGGTTCATCGTCAACGACCAGGATTTTTTCCTTTGCCATGATTTTGGTTCACCCTCCGGCCATTCCTGCACCCGCCCCAGACAGAACGAGCGGTGTTCGACGCTGAGCTATCGGAAGGGGACGAACACCGCTCTTTGCACCATCATTCTGAACAGGCTGCTGCAATTTCTTTGCCACACGCCGGAAGCGTGATCACACCCGGCGAAAGATGCTGCTGGCATATCGGTTGCTCTGCTTCCGATTCTCACTGCACGCCCTTAAGTGTAGTGAGGACAGCGCAAAAGGCAATGTGGTCAGACGCAGCTCGCAACCCGGCCTGATGGCGAGGCGCTGGAAATCGTGAAATTCCACAAAACATTGATGGGAAATTATCCTCATCATCTGCGCAATAGTTCGCATGAAACTGAGCAACAATGCTGAAGGCAGCCGCAAATTACCGCGAGTTTGACGTGAGTGCGAGCGGAGGAATTCGGAATTCGGTAGTCGGAATTCGGAAGCTGAAAGCGAGATGGCAGATGACAGATGGCAGAT
>CAYWDW010000578.1:0-4226 GCA_964457105.1 uncultured Heliobacteriaceae bacterium | reverse complement strand
CTGCGGGGCCGGACTCGCCTCGGCCAGACAGGCCGGATTCGAGCCGCCGCTGCCCCAGCCATCGCTTCAGACTTCCATTACTCCGCCGGAACAGACCGGGTCGCCAACGCGGAGGATCAATCCAGAGGCTCCGGCTGACACGATGACGGGGCGGGTCCTCGGCGGGCGGTATCAGCTTGACGCCTGCATTGGCAGTGGCGGCATGGGCGCGATTTACAAGGCCCGGCGGCTGCACATTGGCGACACCGTGGCGGTCAAGGTTCTCAGGGCCGAAGTCATCAACGATGCGCTCTCGCGTGAACGCTTTCACCGCGAAGCCCGCGCTGCCGCGATGCTCAATCATCCGAATGCGGTCGTGATTCACGATTTTGGCGAGGATGCCGACGGCACCGCCTACATCGTGATGGAGTTTCTCGAAGGCAAAAGCCTGCGGCAGATTCTGGCCGCTGAACGCACCATCAATCCGGCGCGCGCCTACAGCATTCTGCGCCAGGCCTGCGCGGCGCTCGAAGCGGCCCACCGGCGCGGCATCATTCACCGCGACATCAAGCCTGACAACATCATCCTGACCAACTCCGAAGACCTGACCGATCACGTCAAGATTCTTGATTTCGGCATCGCCAAACTCAAGGACAAAGCGATGGACGCGGCCAGCCTGGAAAAGAGTCTGACGACTGTCGGCACCGTGATCGGGACGCCGCACTATATGTCGCCCGAACAGTGCCAGGGTGAACCGGCGGATGCGCGTTCAGACATTTACAGCCTCGGCATTGTGCTGTACGAAATGCTGACCGGCTCAGTCCCGTTCACGGCCAAAACTCCGACCGGCGTGGCCGTCAAGCACGTCACTGAAATGCCGAGGCCGCTCGTGCAGGCGCGGTCTGACATTCCTCCGGCAGTCGAAGGCGTGGTGATGCGCGCCCTGGCGAAGGAACCAGCCAGCCGCCAGCAGAGCGCGCTTGAACTGGCGCGCGAATTTGAAGCGGCCTTACAAACCGGGGGCCAGGTCAGCACCGGTTCCATTCCGGCGCAGCTCACCAGAAACGCGCCCGGAGTGGCCAAAGCGCCGCCGTCGCCCGGCAGTGTCGCGGCTGCCAGCGCAACCGGGGCAAAGCCGGTCGTTAACAATCCCGGCTTTGACACGCAGGTCTCAAAGGTCCGGCCTGACAGCCGGAGCGCGCGCACATTTCCAATCGTCACGATTGTGGCCGTTGTGCTGCTGGCCGCGATAGCTGTCGGTGGCGTCTGGTATGTGCGGCACAAACGCGCGCAGGAACTGGCCGCCCTGGCGACGCCGACACCCGTTCCTTCGCCGACAGTTGAAGCGGCTCCGTCACCAACGCCGCTGCCCGACCCTGTGCCGCCCGAAGGGATGGTTTATGTCAAAGGCGGCGACTTCAGGATGGGACGTGATGATGGCGATGGCATTGACAAGCCTTCAACGCCGGTCACGGTCAAACCGTTTTTCATTGACCTGACCGAAGTCACCAATGAGGCGTATCAGAAATTCCTCGATGCCAGGCCTGAATACCCGGCTCCGCCGTTGTGGAAGGACCGCCATTTTCCGGCAGGGCAGGAGACGCTGCCCGTGACGGATGTTTCGTGGGATGACGCCAGCGCTTACGCGGCCTGGGCCGGGAAGCGGCTGTCCACTGAAGAAGAATGGGAATTTGCCGCGCGCGGGACCGAGAATCTGTTGTATCCCTGGGGCATGGAATGGCAGCCAGGCCGCGCCAATGTGCGGGAAACAGAAAATGACAAAAGAAAGCTGATGCCGGTCGGCAGCTTTCCTGACGGCGCCAGCCCCTTCAAGCTGCTCGATGTGGTGGGCAATGCCTGGGAATGGACCGACAGCGATCTGAAAGCCTATGCGGGCGGCACACTGCCCATCACTGCCGGGTTCGAAAACGTCAAAATGAAAATCATTCGTGGCGGCTCGTTCGAGGTGCCTGGCCGAAATGCCACGGTCACGCTGCGCGTCGGGTGGCCGGCGTCCCGGCAGGACTGGCCGCCAGGAAGCAAAGCCGATTATTCGCAGACCAGCTTTCGCTGTGCCAAAGATGTTCCGGCGTCAAACGAGCCGCGTTGAGAGGCTTGCCCGCGTGCGAATGTCCAGGCTACACTCCGGCCTCGTCCCCGTCTCAACCTGCAATCAGACAGACTCGTGCAGTCTGCTCCCCGTAGTTGCATTCTGACTTATGGCAACGTGGATAAATAAAATGATGACCCATCAAGACGTGTCTCCGGTCGCTTCCTCACAGCCGCACCTGCGGCGGCAAATCCTCACCTCACTGCTGGTGCTGGCTTGCGGACTGCTCACTCTGAGCGGCTGCTCAAAGGATCCGCAGAAGGAAAAGGCCAGCTTTCTGGCCAAAGGTCAGCAGTATCTGAAGGATAAAAAACCGCTCGAAGCGCGCATCGAATTTCGCAATGCGCTGCTGATTGACAAGCGCTTTGCCGACGCCTGGTACGGCCTCGGCGAAGCCGATCTGCTGATCAACAACCTGCGCGAAGCCTTTGACGCCTTTGCCACCGCCGCCGACATTGACGAAAACAATCTGGAGGCGCGCGTCAAACTCGGCAACCTGTATCTGCAATACATCAGGCCCGTTGATACCAGCATTCGTGAAGCCGAGAAGCTGGCCAAAGAAGTGCTGGGCAAAAACCAGAATCACATCGAAGGCCACATTCTGCTGGACAGCGTGCGCACGTCGCAGAAAAAATGGGACGAGGCCAAAGCCGAACTCGACACCGCGATTGCGCTGGATCCGAAACGCAGCGAATCTTACCTGAGTCTGGCGCGATACTTCGATCAGCGCGGCAAGGAATCGGGCGCCGACGGCAAGCGTTATTTTGATGAAGCCGAAACGGTCTTTCGCAAGGCGATTGACAACGACCCGAAGTCGGTCATCTCGCGGCTGGCGCTCAGCGATTTTTATTATTCCAACAATCGCAAGCCCGAAGCCGAACAGGAACTGCGCAAGGCCTTTGACATTGATCCGAACGACAAGCTGCTGCTCGCCGCGCTGCAGCGGTTCTATGAAAATCAGCAGAACTTTGGCGAAGCCGAAAAATATGCTGACCGCCTGGCGAGCGTTAATTCAGACAAGAACAGTGGCCGCGCACAGGTCATTGATCTGCACGCGCGCGCGGGCAAGACCGATCAGGCGATTCAGGAATACGCGCAGTTGATCAAGGACAGCCCGAAATTCATGCGTTCCTATTCGCGGCTGGCTGAACTGCTGCTCGCGCGCGGCGACGTGGCCGGAGCCACGCAGCGCATCAATGATGCACTCGCCGTCAGCAAGCAGGACACCGATGCGCTGCTCGTGCGCGGTCGCATTCACCTGCTCAATGGCCGCTTTGGTGACGCTGAAAGAGATCTCAGCCAGGTGCTCAAAAACGAACCGTCCATGCCGGCGGCGCTCTATTACATGGCCGAAACGCACCTGCAGAACAGCGAACCGGACAAGGCCGGGCAGTTCATCAACGAACTGCTGCGTTTCTATCCGCAAAGCCCGATGGGCCTGCTGATGCAGATCAGAATTTACCTGAATCAGAACAAGCCGCAGGAAGCCGTGAAGAAAGCCGATGAAATCATCAACGGCGTCGCTTATCTGCGCACGAACGAATCGGCGTTGCAGGCGTCGCAGATGAACCCGGAATCGCTACCCGACCTGGAAAGCAAGGCCTACACCTCGCGCGCGGTGGCGCGGCTGCAGTTGAAGGATCTCAACGGCGCACAGTCTGATCTGGATCACGCCGCGCAACTGGGTCAGCAGAATCCTGAACCCTACACCAACCTGGCGACGCTCTACCTGCTGAAAAATGATCTGGCCAAAGCGCAGGCTGCCGCCGACAAGGCGCTGGAACTGGGCACGAAAAATTCGACCATCAACCCGCAGGCAATTGCGACGGCGATCAATGTTTACATTGCCAAACGCGACTTTGCCACCGCGCACGCAAAGCTTGATGCGCTGATGGCGACGCAGCCTGAAAACCCGTTTCTCGCGGATCAGAAGGCTTACGTTTTTCTGAAACAGGACGACACCGCGAGCTATGAAAAAACGCTGCGGCAGATCATCGAGAAAAAGCCCGATTATCTGAACGCTTACTTTGAACTGAGCCAGTTTTACCTGTCGCAGAACCAGGCCGACCGCGCGATCACCGAGTTGCAGGAAATCATCAAACGCCGCCCTGACAACCCGCGTCAGATGGCTCAGGCG
>CAYWDW010000577.1:3166-4234 GCA_964457105.1 uncultured Heliobacteriaceae bacterium | reverse complement strand
GATTTGAGATTGCAGATTGCAGATTGACAGAGGCAGATGGCTGTAATTCTTCAATCTGCAATCTCAAATCTGCAATCTGCAATTCAACGAATTTTTCCGCCGTCAACTCCGGCCTGTTCAGATAGCCGCGCGCGAGGCCGATGCCGCCGATGCAGAGTTCGCCGGGGACGCCTGCGGGGACTGTCTGGCCGTGCGGGTCGAGCAGGTGAATGCTGAGATTTGAAATGGGGCGGCCAATCGGCACGGTGCGCAATCCGCGCGTGTTGCTGACGGCTTCATAAAAGGTCGGGCCGATGGTGGCTTCGGTCGGGCCGTAGGCATTGAAGAATCGGCGACCGCGTCCCCAGCGTTCAGCGATCTCCCAGGTGCAGGCTTCGCCGGCTGACACGACCGTGTGCAGCGCGGGCAGGTCCGCAGGCTCAAAGATCGCCAGCAGCGACGGCGGCAGGGTCGCCCAGGTGATGGCCTGCTGACGCAGCAGATCCAGCAGCGATTTTTCGCTCAGCAGTTGGGTGCGCTGCGCCAGGCACAATGTGGCGCCTGAAGTCAGCGCCAGAAAAATCTCGGACACCGAAGCGTCAAAGCTGAACGAGGCGAATTGCAGCAACCGACTGTGTTCATTGATGCCGAAACCTTCAGCCTGAGCCAGCACCAGATTGGTCAGGCCGCGATGTTCGATCATCACGCCTTTGGGTCGGCCGGTTGAGCCGGACGTGTAAATCACATAAGCCAGATGCTGCGGTGCAAGCGCGACCTCCGGCGTGACCGCCGCTTCCGCAGCGATGCGCGGCCAGTCGGCATCGAGGCAGACCAGTTCGATTTCAGATTTCAGATTTGAGATTGCAGATTTGAGTTGAGCCTGCGTCAGCAGCACCGTCAGTCCGGTGTCTTCGAGCATGTAACTCAGCCGGTCCGCCGGATAAGCCGGATCGAGCGGCACATAAGCGCCTCCGGCCTTGAGCACGCCAAGCAGGCCGACGATCATCTCAGGCGAGCGCTCAACGCAGATGCCGACCAGCGCATCGGGGCCGATGCCGAGTTGTCGCAGGTAACAGGCAAGGCGACTTG
>CAYWDW010000577.1:0-3156 GCA_964457105.1 uncultured Heliobacteriaceae bacterium | reverse complement strand
GTCAGATGCTCGTCACAAAAGACGACGGCCACAGCTTCGGGCGCGCGCCGCGCCTGCTTCGCAAACAATTCATGCACGAACTGACCCTGGGGCCACACACGGCTTGCGCCCTGCGCCAGCATCTGTAGTTGTGCGTGCTCCGCCTGCGTCAGCAGCGGCAGCGACTGAACGTTTGTGGTCGGATTTTCAAGGACTGCTTCAAGCAGCGTCTCGAAATGGCCGAGCATCCGCCGGGCTGTGTCGGCTTCAAACAGATCGGCGTTGTAAGCGAGCGACCCGGAGAGTCCGCTGTCGGTTTCAGCCAGCATCAGCGTCAGGTCAAACGGCGCCTGGCGGTGATCGAGCGGAAACGAACCGAGTTTCAGCCGACCGAGTTGCAAACCCATCCCGGCCTCGCCGAGCGCGAGCGATGACATGCCTGCTTCGGCCAGCAGGTGCGCCCGCTGCATCACCAGCATCGTTTGAAAGATCGGCGTCCGGCCCGGATCACGGTTGACCTGCAGCTTTTCAACGAGCAGCGGGAAGGGATAGTCCTGATGTTCGAGCGCCTCAAGCACCGTCTGCCGGACCTGCTGCAGCAAGGCCGTGAATGAAGGATTGCCAGACAGGTCCGCCCGCAACGCCACAGGCTTGACGAAGTATCCGACCAGATCGGCCAGCGCCGGTCGTGTGCGTCCGGTCATGGGCGAACCCACGATGATGTCTTCCTGTCCGCTGTAGCGCGACAGCAGCACCTGATAAATCGCCAGCAGGGTCATATACATCGTCACGCCCTGCTGCTCACAAAAAGTTTTCAGTCGCTGCGTCGTTTCATTTGAAAGCTGAAAGGCCTGTGAACTGCCGTTGTAAGTCTGCACTGCCGGGCGCGGATGATCGGTCGGCAGTTCAAGCGTCGGCAGCTCGCCGGCGAGTTTGTCCTGCCAGTACTCCCACATCTTTTCGCCGGCAGGCCCGCTCAGCAGTTCAGCCTGGTTTCTGACGTAATCCTGATAGCGAAACCTGAGCGGCGGCAGACTGTCGCTGTCGGCGGCAGTGGCATACAGGATGCCCAGTTCATGCAGCAGAATTGACAGCGACCACAAATCCACGATCAGGTGATGCGCGCTCAGCAGCAGCACGTGTTCCTGCGCCGATTTTGAAAAGACGTGAATCCGCAGCAGCGGGCCTGTTTCCAGATTGAAGACGCATTCAGCCTCGTCATTCACGCGCTGCCTGAGTTGCGCATCATCCAGCGCTGAGACATCTTCGTGCCGGAAGTAATCACCGGCATCAGGGTGAATGCGCTGCACCGGTGCGCCGTTGACGAAATGAAAGGTCGAACGCAGCACGGCGTGACGCTGCGTCAGCCGGTCGCCGCACGCACGCAGCAGTTCGTGATCGAGCGCCGAATCAATCGTGACTGCATAGATGATGTTGTAAACCGCCTGCGGGTGGAGCTGATGCTGAAACCACAGCGCCCGCTGACCATAAGACAACGGAAACTCAGTCGCAGGTTCTGTGGTTATTGTTTCGGCGTCCTGAACTTCAGCCGCGCTGTCGGCGGTCTGAAGCTGCGCGGCAATCAGGCCAGCCAGTTCAGTCACCGTCGGCCCCTGCAACAGCGCGGCGACAGGCAGATGAAGCCCTGTCTGCGATTCGATCCGGTTTTTCATCTCAATGGCCATGATCGAATCGAGGCCGAGCGTATTGAGCGGCTGACTGAGGCTGAGCTGCGCCGGGGCGAGGCCCAGCACGCGCGCCAGTTCCGCGCGAATGAACGATTCAAGCAACTGCTGCCGTGTCGCGGCGTCGCTGCGACGGAGTTGTTCAGCCGTCAGTTTTTCTTCCGCCTGAACTTCAGCGCGTGCGGCGGGCACGGCAACGGCAACGGCTTCGAGCGCGACGCCGGACATTTCAAGCAGGCAGGCGCCGGTTGCATCAAGCAGTTTCACGTCAGCCGTCAGCCTGTCAGCCTCGCGCAGCGCGGCCAGGCACCACAGCTTTTGATTCGGCTCAAGTCTGCGGCTGAGCCTGACGCTGTCAGCCGCAGAAATTTGATAAGCCATCCCGGCAGGCGGATTGAAAAACTTTGCGGCAGCAAGCGAGAGCAGGGCCGCACAGCCTTCCAGCATCAGCCGGTCAGGACTGTCAGTCCGCGACGGTGCGCGATCAGGCAGCGACAACTGAGCGACCGCTTCAGCCTGGCCATAACGAATCTGTTGCAGCGCGCGCAGGCCGGCCTCAGCCGCGACATTGCCACCAGCGATCAGCGACTGAATCTCAGCGTCAGTCAGTGACTGAAGTCCGCGCGCCTGGATTTCATCCGCCGTGACCGCAGGCGCCGAGGCAGTTGCCGACTGATGACGTGCGACCTGTGCCGCCGCCAGCAGCGTCCACGTCTGAGCCTCGGCGTCGAAGCTGAAGATGCGGCAGTCAGGGTTTTCTTCCGGTCCGGTCAGGACGATTTGAACTGTGCGCGGTTCAGCAGTCAGATGCAGCGACTGATAACGAATGAAGCCGGTAAGCTGTAGCAATGTGTCGTTGCAGGCATCAGCGAGCGCTGTATTGTTACGGGCACCAGCGAAGGTCTCAGCGAGCGATGTGTTGTTGCAGGCATCAGCGGCGGCGGCCAGCATGGCGGCCTGATAAAAAGGCGCGGACAAAAGCTCTGCGGAGTGCTGGTCGGCTTCAGCGGCTGACAGGTCCAGGCTGAGCTGCATCTGATACTGAGCCAGGGCGAGCGGCGTAGCCAGCCTGACGCCGGGCAGCGCATTGACATTCCTGCCAGCCGTCGCGGCTGATTGTTGACCGGACTTTCGGCCTGGCGTCGGTTCGTACCAGTACCGCGACCTTTGAAACTGATAGTTCGGCAGCCCGATGCGGGCGCGCCGGTCATCACGATCAAACCCGCGCCAGTCAATGGCCGCGCCGTTCTGATAAAGCGCGCCGAGCGCTGCGAGCAGCCCGCGCCAGTCATCCTGATCCGGGGTGAGCGACGCCGCCCAGGCGGCTTTGTGATCGGGCAGGCAGCGGCGTCCCATTCCTGTCAGCGCCGGGGCGGGGCCGAGTTCCAGAAAGAAATTGCAGCCCTGCGCGGCGAGCGTCTGCATCCCGGCATTGAACTGCACGGCTTCGCGCAGATGCCGCCGCCAGTCAGCGGCAGTCAGCGGTTCAGTC
>CAYWDW010000576.1:0-4240 GCA_964457105.1 uncultured Heliobacteriaceae bacterium | reverse complement strand
AACGCTCTTCGGCGAGCAGCGGCACGGTGCGGTTTTTATTATTGATGTCGCGGCCTTCCAGAATTACCGTCGCGCCGGGTTTCGGCTGCGCCAGCACTTCGGGAATTGAAACCGGCGGCAGCGCTTCCCATTCCTTCGCGCTCTGGCTGCGCTCTTCGGCGAGGCGCGTGATGGCGTGCGTCTGGCCGCGTCCGGTCAAGACGGCCTTGAAATTACTGAGCGAAGGCGTGGCCGACGATTCATCGAAGTTGCCGTCCAGCACGAGCGGCAGCAGATCGGCGACGGGCGTGCCGGCGTATTTGCCCGCATCGAACGAGCGCGGGCCGCCAAGCGCCAGCAGGCCGCCGCCGCGCCGCGCCACAAACTGCTCGATCATCTTCAACTGATCGAAGCTGAAGAAATTCGCTTCGATGCTGCCGAGCATCAGCCCCTGGTATTTGAAAAGTTCTTCTTCGGTTTTCGGGAAGCCGCTCTCCAGTTCGCTGCCGCTTTCGACGCCCTGCCGGTAAAACTTGCCGTCGGCTGACCGCAGCGATGACACGAGTACTACGTTCTTTTCATTCTTTGCCAGCGAGAAGCGCAGCTTGCCGTATTCCCAGCGCGGTTCGCCTTCGATGTAAAGAATCTTCGGGCGGTCGCTGGTGATTTCGATCAGCGTCTCCTGCGTATTGTCTTCGGTGGTCGTTTCGTTTTCGAGCGGCGCAATGGCAAAGGTGTAACGATGCGCGCCCGGCGCTGACGGCGTGAATTCCAGCGTCACGGTCTGCGCTTCGCCGCCCTTGAGGTCGAACTGCTGCGTCCTGATGGCGCGCCCGTCTTCGCTGACGGCGATGGCAACTTTCTGATGATCGAACCCGTTGAGCCGGACCAGCGCATCGGCAATCACGGCGGAACCGATCAGCACGCGGCGCGGCGTCGTCACGCGCACCAGTTCGGCATCGCGGAACTTTGCGGTGCTGCCAACGCCGATGGTGTAAACCGGCAGATTGCGCGCCCGCAGTTCGCGCAACTGTGCGGCCAGATCGCGCGGCGTGTTGGCAGCGCCGTCTGAAACCAGCACGATGGCCGACAGCGGCAGGCCGTTGGAATCGCGGACCACATCCTGAAAGGCTCCGGCCAGGTCGGTCGCCGTGCCGTCCGATTTCAACTCGGCGACAGATTTGATGCGGTTCGTCTGCGCGGCAAAGGCATAGAGATTGACCTTGAACTTTTCTTCCAGCCCGCGCGCGAAGCTGCTTTCAGGCCGCAGCAGATTGCTGACGGCGGCAATGCGGCTGTTGTCGGGTTGGGCGGTGGCCGCTTTCTCGAATGACGGCGCGCCCTGCGGCGAAAGGCTGACAGCTTTGTAGCCCGGCTCATCGGTCAGCCGCATGCTGCGCGAATCATCGGCCAGCACCGCGACGTAAGTGCTTTTCGGAATGACCGACGAGACCACCATCACCGGACGCAGCAGCAGCAGCGCGAGCAGCGCGAGCAGCGCCACCCGCAACCCGGTCAGCGCCACCTGCGTGCCGGTCCTGAGGCGATAACCTGGCCGGACGTAAAGAAAGTAAGCCAGCGCCGCGACCAGCAGCGCAACCAGCGCAATGACCAGCCACGACGGACGATTGGCAAAGGCGAACTGCCCTTTGGCGAAAACGGTCCGGCTGTGTTTGAAGAGAAACTGGAAAAGCTGATCCATGAACCACGACTCCTGCCTGCGGTCATCATTTGGGGCGGCCTTGAATTTTCTGCAACCGGCGACGGTTCGGCCATTATAACCATCGCTTCTGTCCGCGCACAATCACCCTTCTGAGCGAAGCGCGCCACAGATTCGTGCTGCCGATCAGTCGCCGCGATTTTTCTTCACCGGATTGTAAAGATTGTCATGAATTTGGGAGTCGGCATGAGTTACGCCTCATCCCGACGGGGCGGGATCGAGTAGGTCAGCGTGGCGTGGGCGACCGGTTCATCATCACCTTCAGAACACATCGTCACTTGGCCAACGGCGAGGCGCGCACCAAGTTTGAGCAGGCGCGCTTCGGCAATCACATCGCGCTGCGCCGGTTTGCGCAGAAAGTTAATGTTCAGATTCGTCGTGACGGCCAGCGCGACGGGGCCGAGCTGCGCCAGCACGAGCACATACATCGCCGTATCGGCCAGCGTCATCAGCGCCGGGCCTGAAATCGTCCCGCCGGGTCGCAGGTGCATTTCATCAAACGGCAGGCGAACCTGCGCTGAGTTGTCCCCGACCCGTTCAACTTTGAAAAGAAAGTCATCAACCTGCGGGAAGTGTGTGGCCAGGAAGCTCTGAAGTTCAGCAGCAGTCATCTTCGGCATCGTCGTTTCTCCCGTTACATCGGAATTCCAGTCTGTATCTTTTCACCAGGACTGAAATGTACAGGAAGCATCGTGCTGCGGCCAGCAGTCAGATGATTTATCTAAATCAGGCCACGCGACATTGGGACAGTACCGCGAGCGTGAGCGAGCCGCAGCCTTCGGTGAGGGCACCTTGCGACAGATTCCGCTCGCTCACGCTCGCGGTACTGTACCGGCGTGTGTCCCATTCTTGTGCGTTTCAATTTAGTCAGTCCAGGCCTTCCTTGACACTTTCTCGGCGCGTCAGGCACACTGCCTGGCGAAGGCACATTCCCGTTTGTTCGCACAGAGTCATCAGCAATTCAACCCTGATTCCATCAGACCGGAATTCCGGTTCAGCCGCCACGGAGCTGAATCATCATCATCATCCGAGGAGTTGTACATGTCGCATAGCGACGCCCTGAACAAATGAAAAGCGAGCCTGGGTCCGCAGTGCTTCCAGCGTGCTATTGGCCAGTGACTTATTGAAAGGGAACAGGTCTCTGGCCAATAGCACGCTGGAAGCACTGCGGACCCAGGGTTTTTCCGAGGAGCCACAAGCCATGTCAGTTACCGCATTTGAACCGAAATTTATGAAGGTCGGTGTTCTGACCGCCGCCCTGCAGGAACTTACCCCGCGCGAAAAACGCGATCCCGATCCTGATCTCGCCATCGAAGAATGGGTGCAGTTCGCCAGTGAACTCGGCGTCAATTACATTCAGCTTGGTTCCGCGTTGCATCCGTCTGAAGCCGACATCCCGGCGGAAGCGATGCTCGACCCGACCGCCAATCACCTCGACCTGCGCCAGCCGTTCACGAAAGACCGCGCCCGCCGCGTCCGCGCCTGTTTGCAGGAATACAAGGTCGGCATTTCTGAAGTCGGTTACTTCGACAACATGCTCCATCACGATCCGGCGCTGCGGCAGAAAAAGCATGACTTTATGCTCCGCGCGATGGACGCCGCAGTTGAACTTGATGTCTCAGCCGTCTGCGGTTTTGTCGGGCGCAATCAGCAGTCGAACATGGATCAGAACCTGCTCGACTTTGAAGCGCAGTTCATTCCGCTGCTCAGGGCGGCCAAAGAGCGCGGCCTGGTCTATCGCATCGAACAGTGTCCGATGCCGGGCTGGGCGCCAGGCGACAACTGGCACAACAACATCGCCTACACGCCGGGCACGTGGATTGCGCTGCACCGGATTTGCGAAAAGCACGGCGTCGGCGATCAGTTCAGGATTCATTACGATCCGTCGCACGCAATTCTGATGGGCCAGGACACGCGCTCGCTGTTTCAGTATCTGAAGGACGAAGGCTACAACTTCCTGATCGGCGGCTTTCACGTCAAAGGTCAGGTGATTGACGCGAAGGGCGTTTCAGCATGGGGCTATGGCGGTCAGACGGTTGAGCGCGGCGATATGATTGGCGGCCAACCGTCGCCGAACGTGGTGGATCATCTGAACGCCTGGAAAAAACAGGTCGTGCTGTGCGAACACGAACTGCCTGGCACGGCGAAACACGACCCGCTGGCTTATCTGCAAAACCGCACGGTGGACTGGCTCGATCATCAACTGGCGGCGCGCGAACTGTTGCAGCTCGATGTCGAGAACACCTTCCTGATCGTCGAACACGAATACCCGAAGGCGCGCACTCAGGACAAAGAAAAGCTCAAACCGATCCTTCAGGGTTCGATTGCCTTCACGCGCCGGATTGACGAAGCGGCGGCCTGCATGTTCGCGCTGCAAAACGAAGTCCTCGCGGCCCAGGGCATTCCGGTGCAGGGCATTGGCCGCCAGGCTTATCGGTCATAAAATCTGCCTGGAAGTTTTCGGGAGAAAGTTTGTTCATCCGCGAAGCGTCACAAATAACACGGCGCCTGCGGCTGCGTGGAAAAACTCTTGTCTGATTT
>CAYWDW010000575.1:0-4244 GCA_964457105.1 uncultured Heliobacteriaceae bacterium | reverse complement strand
GGAAGATCTGATTGCCGAACGATTCCGACCGCCGGGAATAGAACAGGGCGAACAACTTGGTTCACAGCGTCTGCTGCTGCGTCTGCTGCGCCTGCGGTTCGGGGATGAATCGGAGTCCATTCGGGACGAACTGGCAGGTTTGAGCGTGGAGCAGATGGAGCGGCTGATGGATGAGGCTCTGACCGCCGCTTCACTGGACGAATTCGTCGGCAAAATTCATTTGCTCAATTGAGCTGTCGGCAGACTCCGACAGCCGAACAAGGAGACTGGTTCGATGAACAGAGATCTTCCGGATGCTGATCGCTTCAACACCGAACGTCCCAACCTGTGCGCCAACCTGCGCTGGAAAGGGATGTTCATCTGGGCCGACAAGGATGACACCGTGCCGCCCTCAAACACCGGCAGCTTCTGGTGCCTGCACACGCAGAACTGCATCGGGCCGGACGGCAGACTGGCCGAACCGGGCGAATGTGACAAAGCCGGTCGCAAATGCCACAATGCCGGGGTGGCGCTGGCGCAGCGAGTCAATGAAGAAGCGCGACTTGCAGGATGATAAAATAAGGACGATTTACCCAAAAGTTTTCATCGTTGAGGCGCTTTTATGATTCACAACGATGCTGAACTTCAGGCCATGCAGGAGCGAATCCTGCTGTTTGAGAATATTCTGGCTGAGGCGCGAAAAACCTGTTCGCCTGTGAACTACCAGGCCATGTCGGAGGGGTATCTGACAGAGATTCAACGGATGCAGGCCGAGATTCGCGCTTATCTGAGCTGTCCGGCTGAACAGGTCGAAGCAGCGTAATCAAAAAGAGGAAAGAGCTATGCGTAAACTGACTCTTCTCGCAACACTGTTTCTGCTGACGTCTTCGGCTGCGGTCGCGCTCGCCGATCACGATCACGGCAAGGCGAACGCCAAAGCCGGGGCGCAGATTTATGGCGAATACCTTGAAACGCGCAACGCCGATGTTTACACCGGCGCGTGTTTCGCCAACGCTGAAATCGGTCTGGCCGGAGATCAGGCGATTCTGGCGTGGCGCATTCAGCAGGGAACCTGGAACGGCGTCAGACTCGACGGCCTGAGCGTCGTTGGTGTGGTCAGAGCCGCTTCGACCCTGGGCAGCAACTACAACGATCCTTATCCGGCCAAAGCCGTGCTGATCGTGGATGAAAAGGCTTCGCCTGAACAGCGCGCCGCGCTGCGGTCGTTCGTCGAGGCGATGGGCGGCAGGATGTTTGAAAACATCGTTCGCACCGAAGCCGTGCCGATCAGCTTCGAGATGGAATATCACGGCGAACACAGCGTCACCGGGCGCGTCCAGGCGGGCAAACTCGCGGGCATCAGCACGCGGATGATTACGGCGAAGGATAAAATCTGCGGCCACGAAGAAAACTTTTACGAGCCGCTGACCGCGACGACGCACGCCATGCCGTCGGTCGCCACGCTCGATCAGTTCCTGGGCCAGGGCCTGGGCGTGTCGTGGTCGCTCAACGGCAAGCGCAGCGCCTTTGTCGGCACGTTCGCGCGCTGAAGGGCAATGGCATTGAGTTAAGAGGCAGAGAGATGACGGAACAAACGGAAATAACGAAACAGAGGGAAACAGAACTGACCATGGTCTGAAGCTTTCCGTACCTTCCGTTATTTCCGTTTGTTCCGTCATCTCTCTGCCTCTTAACTCGATTTAGCTTGAGAGGTTCAATGTTTCGTCAGTTGATCGCGTTCATTTTTCTCTGTGTCCTTGCCGTTTCAGTTTCGGCCTGGCCGTCGGCAGCCGAGGGTGGTTACAAGGTTGAAGCCATCGGTGAACTCAAAGCCGAAGCCGTGCCTGCCGCCGTGCGCGGCGCGCTTGAAAACAAGGGGCTGCGCGTCAGCGACGGCAGCGGCAAGGCAGTTTGCGAAATCTGGTTTCGCAAAGATATCGCCACTGCCAAAGCCGAAGTTGACGGAGCTAACTTCGCCGAGCTTCAGGACGGCAGCCTGATGGGCGTCATCAACTTTCCGGCTGCGACTTCGGATTATCGCGGGCAGGGAATCAAGGCGGGTTATTACACGCTGCGTTACGCCGTGATGCCGGTGAATGGCGCGCATATGGGCGTCTCGCCGACGCGCGATTTCTTTGTGCTTTGCCCGGCAAGCGCGGACACCGATCCGAACGCGCAAATCAAAGGCGATGCGCTCGTCAAACTGAGCAGCCCTGCCGCCGGTTCCGCGCACGTTTCGCCCTGGAGCCTGGTTTCAGTAAGCTCAAAGGACGGATTGCCGAAAGTCATCACGACCGAAGAGAGCCACGTCATCCTTGAAGTCGCCCTGCCCGCAAAATCCGGCCCGCTGCCGGTTGGCATCACCATCATTGGCAGGACTGAAGGATAAACAGAAAACAAAGAGAGACGACGGAACAAACGGAAATAACGGAAGGAACGGAAAAGACCTGAACACATTCAGAAACTTTCCGTCTGTTCTGTTATTTCCGTTTGTTCCGTCAGCTCTCTTCTGATTACAAAAACGAGGTTGCCCGATGCTCACACGTGTCCCTTCCCGACATCACTTTCTTTCGGCGCTGCTGATTATTGCGGCGGCGCTGCTCGGCGCTGCGATTTACGGCATTGTTGCTGAAACGAAATTACAGGCGCAGTCTGATCCGAATGTGATTGTGCCGCTGTCGCATTATCAAAGCCTGCGCTGGCGTTCGGTCGGGCCGCATCGTGGCGGGCGCGTGACGGCTGTTGCCGGTGTGCGCACGCAGCCGAATGTTTTTTACATGGGCGCAACCGGCGGCGGCGTTTTCAAGACCGTCAATTACGGCATCACGTGGGAGCCGGTCAGCGACGGGCAGATGGCGACGGGTTCCATCGGCGCGATTGAGGTCTCGGATTCAAATCCGAATATCGTTTACGTCGGCACCGGCAGCGACGGCATTCGCAGCAACGTCATCATCGGCAAAGGCGTGTACAAATCCACTGACGCCGGAAAGACGTGGGCATTCATCGGCCTCAAAGACGCCGGACAGATTGGCGCGGTGGTGGTTCATCCGACGAATCCTGACATTGTTTATGTCGCGGCCATCGGCAATCCGTTCGGGCCGAACTCAGAGCGCGGAGTCTTTCGCACAAAGGACGGCGGCAAAACCTGGCAGAAGGTTTTATTCATCAACGAGCGCACAGGCGCAGTCGCGCTGGCGCTGAACTGGTCGAACCCGCAGGAAATTTATGCGGGCGCGTGGCGCGGCGAACGCAAGCCCTGGACGATCATCAGCGGCGGCCCGGCAAGCGAAGGCGGCATTTATAAATCAACCGACGGCGGCGACAACTGGACGCATCTGACGGCGGGGCTGCCGCAAAAACTGATCGGCAAGATTGATCTCGATGTGGCGCGCTCGAAACCGAATGTGGTTTACGCGCTCGTCGAAGCTCCGGGCAATGAAGGCGGCGTTTACCGTTCAGACGACAGCGGCGCGACGTGGCGGCTGATGAGCGCTGATGCTTCATTGCGCGTGCGGCCTTTTTACTTCAACAACATTGACGTCAATCCGCAGAATGAAAACGAAATCTGGGTTAACAGTCTGAACGTGATGAAATCGGTTGACGGCGGCAAAGCGTGGACGGGCGTGCGCGTACCGCACGGCGATAATCACGGCATCTGGTTCAATCCTGACAAGCCGAATATTGCGATTCAATGCAACGATGGCGGCGCAAACGTGACGCAGGACGGAGGCCGCAACTGGTCTTCGATCATGAATCAGCCGACGGCGGAAATTTATATGGTGGATGTGGACGATCAGTTTCCGTACCGCATCTACGGCCCGCAGCAGGACAACACCACGCTGATCGTTGACAGCCTGCCGCCGTATGCCTGGAGTCCTGAGCCTGCACAGACGTGGGTGCAGGGGCCGGGTTGCGAGACCGGACAGATTCGCCCGCAGCCGAACGGCAAAATCGTTTACGGCGTGTGCAAGGGCGAGTTCGGACGCTACAACGTCGAGACAGGGCAGGAGAAACATTACTGGATTTATCCGCAGAATCGTTATGGTCACAACCCGAAGGATATGAAGTATCGTTTCGTGCGGCAGTCGCCGATTGAAGTTTCGCCGCACGATCCGAAGGTCGTTTATCACGGCTCGCAGTATCTGCACCGCACCACCGATGACGGCGTGACCTGGGAAAAGATCAGCCCCGACCTGACCGCAAACGAACCCGACAAGCAGGTGCTTTCAGGCGAACCGATCACCCGCGACATCACGGGCGAAGAA
>CAYWDW010000574.1:0-4257 GCA_964457105.1 uncultured Heliobacteriaceae bacterium | reverse complement strand
AGGCATCAGGAATCAGCGTCAGGTTGCTCACACCGCGCTTTCGTTGACTTGGCCACAGCCTGCCTGACGCTCGGCCGCGAACCACCCCGGCCTGAATTTCATTCATCGTCCATTCGCGTCGGCAACTTTTTCCTGCTCGCAGGGACAGGGTTCGATCCAGCCGTCGTTGTTCATAATGACGTAATCCCAGACGAGTTCCTCGCCTGGTTCAAGCTCGCGCAGGGCATAAAAAATCGCGTGGCCGCGCGTGATTCGCAGATAAACGTTCGGCTCGCAGGAATGATTGATGTAGCGCGTTTCGTTGCCGCTGCGACTGCCATCCACAGCCCACACTTCATCAATCCCGACAATGTAGTTGAGATCCCAGGGGGCTTCGTCTTCGGTGAGGTCATCGAACCGGACGCGCAGGCCTGCGTATTCGGCAATTTTGCGGCCCTTGCGAAAGTGCTGCGTGGCGAAACAACCGAGGCCGTGCAGCGGCGACGGGCGCACGGTCAGGCCCGGCACTGAATGGGCCGCGTCAGCTTTCAGGTCAGGCTGACGCAATTGTGCCGTTGATGAATGATGTGGGCGGCTGCGATGTGATCGGTCTTTCATAGCCTGATCAGGAAATGGCGATAACGTCGGAGATTACGAAGAAAAATGAGAAAACGCCTGTCAAATCAGGGTGATTTTAATGCGACGTGATATGGCAATATCATCATTTTGCAAAACCGCTCAGTATGATGTAACTGATGTCCACTGACATCAATGACAATTCACCGCCGCCCCGGCACCTGCTTCATCACTTTCTGATTTTGAACTGGCACAGATGGCAGCCGTGCGGCAGAGAAAACTTGCGCTCTATCAGTCGGTCATTCTGCTGACCGGCAGCCTGGTGTGGCTGGCCGCCTGGCGAGGGCTGAGCGGCCTGCATTCGCGCACTCTGATTGAATTGCTGCTGCAGGGGCTGATTGTCACGCTGGCCAGCCTGCGTTCATTTCTGATTCCGTCCATCAGCTTCAGATTCATCAACCGGCAGGATACCTGCGTCACGGCTTCGGATGCGATCATCCTGCTGCTGCTGGTGGCTTACGGCCCGGCACCGGCGATTCTGATTACGGGCATTGACGGTTTTCTCGGTTCGCATTCATCGGTGTCGGCCACCAATCCGCAGCGGCTGCTCATCAGCTTCAGGTCTGCCGCGACGATGTGCATTTCAATTGCGCTGGCGGCGCTGGTCGCGCATTTGCTGCTGTCCGGCGAACCGTTTGCGCCGGGTGAATGCGCGCAGCCGATGCCGCAGGTGATGCTGGCGCTGATGGCGGCGGCGGCCACACACTTTCTGGTCAATTCAACCATCGTGGCCAGCTTTGTCGCGCTGAGAAACGGCGGCAGCTTCCGGCGTGAATGGACGGACAATTACCTGTGGATGGGGGCAAGCTGTTTTCCGGCGGTGCTGGTGGCCGGGGCCATTTACTTCGGGGTTGGCCGATTCGGCTGGGCGACGTGGCTGCTCAGCCTGCCGATCTTTCTGGCCGGTTATCGCTCAGTCAGGCTCTATCACAGCAAGCTGGAAGAAAAGGATGCGCTTGCGCGTGAGATTTCCGCCATTCACCTGCGCTCCATCGAAGCGCTTTCCAAAGCTGTCGTCGCGCGCGATCAGGTGGCGCACGGCCATATCAAACGAGTCCAGACTTACGCACTCGGACTGGGGCGATACTGCCATCTGTCCGCCAGTGAATTTGAAGCGTTGCGTGCCGCCGCGCTGCTTTTTGATGTGGGCAAACTCGCCGTGCCTGATTACATTCTCAACAAACCGGGCCGCCTGACTCCGGCTGAGTATGAGCGGATGAAGATTCACACGCTCGTCGGCGAAGAGATCATCAGCACCATCGGCTTTCCGTATCCGGTCGCGCCCATCGTGCGGCATCATCACGAACACTGGGATGGCACCGGCTATCCTGACCGGCGTCAGGCTGAAGAGATTCCCCTCGGCGCGCGCATTCTGGCGCTCGTCATCAGCTACGATGTATTGACGAACGATCAGCCCTATCAGAAAAGGCAGACGCGTGAAGAAGCGATTGAACTGCTGCGCGCTGACCGCGGCAGAAAGTTTGATCCGCATCTGGTCAGTCTGTTCATCGAACACCTCAACGAATTTGAACTCGAAGCCGCCGTCGAAACGCTCAATGCAGTGCCTGAACTGAGCAGTTCGCAGTCATTCAAAATGATGGCGAAACAGTCACAGACCGCGACGCGGGCCGGTGAAACCTACCTTGAGCGCATCGGCTCGGCGCACCGCGAATTCAATACGCTCTATCGTCTGGCGCAATCCTTCGTCAGTTCGCTCGATCTCGACACGACGCTCGGCATTATCAGCGAACAGTTGCGGCGCCTGATTTTTTATGACACCTGCGTGATTTACCTGACCACGCCGGAAGGCGGCGCTGCGCAGGCGCGTTATGTTGACGGCCCTGGCGGGCGGGCGTTTGAAAATCGCCGACTGGCGTTTGGCGAAGGGCTGACCGGCTGGGTGCTGGCGCACCGCGAACATTTTTACAACACCGATCCGGCGCTCGATTTTGACGGGCTGAGCGCGGTCAGAGCCGAAGATGAAAGTTACCAGGATTTCAGAAACCTCTATGTCTTTCCGCTGATCAGAGAAGGCGAAACGCTCGGCGCGGTGGCGCTCTATTCATTCAGCGCCGAACAGTACACGCCCGATCACGTGCGGCTGATTGAGATGGCCACGCCGATTGCTTCAGAAGCCGTCAACAATGCGCTGAAGTATGCGCGCCGCGAAGAAGAAACGCTGACCGATGACCTGACCGGCCTCGGCAATTCGCGCGCAATTGAAGTGCAGGGGCGCCGGGCCGTCGAGCAATGCCGCGAGGCCGGGCGCGCGCTGACGATTCTGATGATGGATCTGGATCGGTTCAAGCAGGTCAACGACACGTGGGGTCATCGCGCCGGCAGCCGCATGCTCAGCGAACTGGGGCCGCTGATTGCGCGCACGCTGCGCCGCGCTGATTTCGTGGCGCGTTACGGCGGCGATGAATTTTTCGCGCTGCTGCCCGACACAAGTTATGACCAGGCCCGCCGCGTCATTGATCGCATTGAAATGGATGTGGCCGCTCACCGCCTGGCAGTTGGTGACGATCAGACGGTCAGCGTCGGCATCAGCATCGGCGCGGCTGAACTCGGCCCCGACGGCGAGACCCTCGAAGAACTGATGGCCAGAGCCGACGAGGCCATGTACGCCACCAAAGCCCGCCACAAACAGGCGCAGGGTTCAGTATGAGCCTTCCCACAACGTCAGGCCCAGCCCGAGTTCGGGAAACTGAGTTTCAGCCTGGCGTTCATACTCAAAACCGTTCAGGCGATACAGGGTCAGCACGTCCGGCATAAGCTGCCGCTGCGGATCATAGATCACGTAATAGCTGACCTTCATCCGCGCATACTTTCTCTTCTTTTCGCCGTCCTCATTGCCTTCCGTGTTCGAGACAATTTCAATGGCCACATCGGGCGGCTTGCCGAATTCCCAGAGAAAATATGACCGGTGTTCCTTCTGCCACCAGTCATCGGGGACTTCGACATCAAGGCTGAGAAAGACATCAGGCACAATGGCCGGCGCGCGCAGCAGATAAAAAACTCCGACATTGGCGGCGGCCAGAAAGGTGCGGTCCGCGCCTGGCCCGGCCCACGAACTGTAGAGCGGTTCGGTCAGCAGGCGCTGCTGCTTTTCAGAAGGCAGATTGTCCACCGGTTCATCGTCCTCCGTGATCAGGCCGTAAACTTCCGGCGGAGTTTCAATCACTGGTTGAGACATAAGCTTCCTCGCTTCCAGCCGCTACATCCGATGACTGGCGATGGCCCGCAGCACATCCATGGTCGTAATGATGCCGGCGATTTTATTGCCTTCCGCCACGACGACGCGATGAATATGGCGGTTGGACATCAGTTCGCAGACCCGTTGCAGCGATTCATCAGGCGCAACGGTCACGGCGGGTTTTGTCGCCACCTGACCGGCCTTGTCCGGCGACCACGCGCCCATGGAATTGCTTTTGCGAATAATGTCAGTTTCTGAAATCACGCCGATCAGTTCGCCCTGTTCATTGACGACGGGCGCGCCCGTGAATTTGCGGTCAATAAAGAGGCGGGCCACCTCCTTGAGCGAAGTTGTTTCATTCACCGTGATGACTTCACGAATCATCACATCAGCAGCGGTTAATGACATAGCTCCTCCCTGGTGATTTCTTTCGTTCAGTAAGCTCC
>CAYWDW010000573.1:0-4279 GCA_964457105.1 uncultured Heliobacteriaceae bacterium | reverse complement strand
TGACTATCCCGACCTTGAGGCGCAGCCGGACGGCACGAGGAAAGAAAAGGGCAAGTATCTGTCACCACCGGGCAAGGGCAATCTGCTTTATTTTGCGCCAGACACGCCAGCCGCCTGGCTGCAATCGCCGGACGTTCCCGCTGTCATCACTGAAGGCGAAAAGAAGACGCTGGCTCTGTCTCGTTTCTTTGCTGAGACTGGAGAGCGCGCTTTGGTTGTTGGTCTGTCTGGCGTGTGGAACTGGCGCGGCGTGATTGGCAAGGACACGGACGCACAGGGCAGACGGCAGGATGTCAAAGGCGTTATTCCCGACGTTGAGCGCATCATCTGGAAAGAGCGCAAAGTCAAAATTGTTTTTGATGCCAATGCAGCCACGAATGACAGCGTAGCAGCGGCGCGGCGCGAACTGGCGCGGGAGCTTCAGCAGCGCGGGGCGCAGGTGCTGATTGTCGAATTACCCGCTGATATTGCCGGCGTGAATGGGATTGATGATCTGCTGACCATCAAAGGGCCGGAGTTTGTGGCCGGGCTGCTGACGAATGCACAGCCGATTGAGAAGGGAAAGAACACGAGCGCATCAGATATACTGGTTGAAATCGCCAGCCGCGCAGTGTTCTTTCACACGCCGGACAACAAGGCTTATGCAACTATTCCGGTCAACGGACACCGTGAAACGTGGCCGGTTCGCTCACAGGCTTTCAAGCAATGGCTCGCTTATCAATTCTTTCAGCAGGACAGAAAGACGCCGACTGCACAGGCTGTGCAGGACGCCATGGGAGCGATTGAAGGCCGCGCACGGTTTGAAGGCGAAAAGCACGAAGTTTTCACGCGGACAGGCGCACACGATGGCGCAATCTACCTTGACCTGACAGACGATCTATGGCGCGCCGTCAGGATTACCGGGGAAGGATGGGAAGTCATCAGTAATCCGCCTGTCCGTTTTCGCCGGGCCAGCGGCATGCTGGCTCTGCCGGAGCCGGAGCGCGGCGGCTCTGTCTCAGAGCTTCGCAGCATTCTGAACATTGGCGATGATGATAACTGGTCATTGCTGACCGCCTGGCTGCTGGCGTGCCTGAAGCCAACCGGAGCTTATCCTGTGCTGGTACTGCATGGCGAACAGGGCAGCGCAAAGAGTACCGCAACCCGCATGCTGCGCTCGCTCATTGACCCGAACACAGCCACGTTACGCAGCACGCCGAAGGATGAACGTGATTTGATTATTGCGGCCAATAACGCCTGGCTGCTGACCTTTGATAACTGTAGCCGCCTGCCTGAAGGTCTGAGCAATGCTTTCTGCCGTCTGTCCACTGGCGGCGGGTTTGCGACACGCGCACTGTATGCGGATGACGAAGAAACCATCTTCAACGTACAAAGGCCGCTGTTGCTGAACGGCATCGAGGACATTACCACGCGCAATGACCTGCTTGACCGTTCCATCATTCTTTACCTGCCGGAGATTCACGAAGAACAGCGCAAGCCGATTGATGAAGTCTGGTCAGAGTTTGAGCGGATCAGGCCGCGCATCCTGGGCGCGTTGCTGGATGCTGTCAGTCAGGCTTTGCGCGAAAGCAGCAATGTCAAACTGGCGAAGCTGCCCAGGATGGCCGACTTTGCGAAATGGGCAACGGCGGCAGAAACACAAATGGGCTTCGCGTTCGGCTCATTCCTGACTGCGTACTCCGCCAACCGCGAGGAAGCGAATGATACGGTGATTGAAATTTCTCCGCTGGCGTCAGGGCTTCGTGACCTGATGAGCAGGCAGGACACATGGGAAGGAACTGCAACCGAGCTGCTGGACGATCTGGCCGGGCTGGTCAGTGAGGAACAGCGCAAGCCGACCACCTGGCCGAAGAATGCCCGCGCACTGAGCAACCAGTTGCGGCGGCTGGCTCCCAACCTCAGACGCATTGGGATTAACATTGTGTATGGAAGCAGAACAGGAAAGGCGCGGACGCGAATGCTGCTTGTGGAAAACTTTTCAGGCCTCCAAGAAAAACCCGGAAAATTTGCGTCCGCTTCGTCCGCCAATGCGTCCGTTTCGTCTGCCAGCCTTATAAATCAACAACTTAAGGCGGACGCAAGGCGGACGCAAGCGGACGCAAACCTGCCAGAGGCGGACGCAAACCTGCCAGAGGCGGACGCAAGGCGGACGCAAACTGAAAATTTTGCGTCCGCCAAAATCCCACAGGAAACAAAAGACTTAACTGTCAATTCAGGCTTGGCGGACGAAGCGGACGCAAATTTTCCGGGTTTATCTCGGAGGGGGGGGGCCGGGGCCGGGGGCCGCGCAGCCGGGGCGGAAGCGGGCGCGCAGTGTTCAACGGAGAGCGAATTATGTTTAACGGACTATGAACCCGGCGCGGGCGCGTGGGAGAACTGGCAGGAGTAACACCGACCAGTCACGACACGATGAAAGGGGAAGCAGCGATGTTCAGATACGTCGTTCTGAGGTTGATTGAATGGGGCAACGTGGTCACTACCAGCCGCGAGGAAGAGCGGCTTTGTCTGCCGGGCAACGGGCCGGATGTCGTGGCGGCGGCTGTGAGCAAAACATTCGGGCCGGGCCGCTATGTGGCTTATGTCTGGCCGGAGACGTGGCAACCGGAACCGGGACATTTCCGGCTGATCGAGTGCCGGGGCCAGGTCACAGGCCGGATGCTTGAAGTCAGACTTGATGATTACTGGCGGCAATGGTCAGGCAGGCAATGCGGATATGCGACCGCCACAGGCGATCCACGCCGGGACTTTGATAAATGGCTGGCCAGGCAGGTCAGTTATCGAACTGTGTTCTATGGCGGCAATGATGAAAGCCGAGGACTGCCGGGCGCACGGCGCAATGCTGATTACTCGCTGGCAGGAGACTTCAGAGCGGCAGGCTATTCATATCGTGAAGCGGCGGCGGCAGTCTTTACTGACTGGCAGAACCTGAAGCCTGAAGAGCAGCGGCAGCGGCTGGCACACATCAAATCCGCACTACAGAACAGGCGGCGCAGAGCGAAGCGGAGCAAAACAGCGAAGGCCTGTTATTCCAGCGAATGATTTTTCAGGATGAATGACCGCTTAAAAATGCAGGTTATTACGCAAATCGGCCACTGGTTCGATGTCACGCGGGATACGGTTACGGGCTTGCTGCTGATCCTGCTTGACCATCTGAGCGAAGGCCGGACACCGCAGCGGCAGGCCGGAATATCAGGCAGCAATGAACCGATGATGACAGTTGAGCAGGTGGCAACCTGGCTGAATGTCTCTTCAAAAACCATCAGCAGCTATGTTGCAGATGGAACCATTCCGGTTTATCGGATTGGTGAGAAATCCATCCGCTTTGATCGGAATGAACTGATTGAATGGATGCGAACGAAACCGCAAAGCAGTCAGTCAGGTCTGACTGTGGTACATTCCCGCCGCTAAGGACAAGCGACAGGCGAAGGGGAAGGGCAAACACCATGAAGCTGTTCAAGAGAAAAGGAACCAGAAGCCAGAATTACTACATCCGAATCCAGCATAACGGCATCAGGCATCAGGTGAGCCTGAAGGGAGCAAAGACAGTCAGAGAAGCAAGACGGATGGCGGCAATGATTGAAAGCGAAATCATTACGGGCCGCTTTCGCATGGCGTCAGCAGATATACCCTTTGAAAAGTTTGTCAGAGAAAAGTATCTGCCATATTCAAAGCTGCACAAGAAATCTTATCAGGCCGACTGCTGTTATGCGGATGTTCTCTGCTATTACTTCAAAGGGCGACAACTGAGCGAGATTGACATGGCGGCGATTGAGTTATTCAA
The DNA here is from genome assembly GCA_964457105.1 of uncultured Heliobacteriaceae bacterium. Lineage (GTDB taxonomy): Bacteria > Acidobacteriota > Blastocatellia > RBC074 > RBC074 > DASRDU01. The sequence continues at coordinate 498 of CAYWDW010000573.1, read as the reverse complement.
AATCAGAAGAAAGAGCGAGGTCACGCTACGCAAGCAGGTACGAAATGACGCCACCATCAACAGAGAGCTTGCACAGTTGAGCAGTATTTTCAGTTATGCCGTTGATTTTGGTTTCATCGAATCAAACCCTTGCCGCAGAGTGAAAAGATTCAGAGTCAGCAACCAGCGCACGCGAGTCCTGACCGATGATGAAGAATCAGGGCTGTTGTCAGCACTGACAGGCAACATGGAAAGATACAAGCCTGCCGTGCTGCTGGCTTTGAATGCGGGACTGCGGCGCAATGAGATTGCTACGCTGTTATGGACTGACCTGAATTTCAGGGATGACATTTTGACCATTCGTGCTGAAGTGGCCAAGAACAAGCGGAGCCGGACAATCCCGATGAATGAAACTGTCAGGCGTGCGCTGATGAAGCTGCGAGAGGAAAACCCGGACAGCAAGGCCGTTTTCAGCTACAACGCGGGAACGCTTGGGCAGGCAGTCAGGCGATTATGCCG